>NZ_JAUBPB010000033.1:0-65284 GCF_036700545.1 Microcoleus sp. SVA1B4 | reverse complement strand
CAACAACTGTTTAGCCGATTGCAAAGCGCGAGTCCGACAACAGCAATTTATGCGACTGTCAAGGCTGACATAACGGCGACTACGCTGCCAAATTTTTCGCACTTGCTCAACTTGATTTTTTATTCAATTTAGATAACGGCTACTGTGTTGCCAATTTTTTCGCACTTGCTTAAATTGATTTTTAATTCAACTTAGGTATCGTAACTTGACTATTAAATCAATCCACTTGTTGTTAAAAACGCTAAAAAATTAGCTAATTGTTGCGTCAGCTAAAGTCAGGCATTTGCAGTATAAAGTCAGGGATTTGCAGTATAAAGTCAGGCAAGTGCAGGTATTTGCAGGAACTGCACTTTACCTGTATTTACCCGAAAATATCCTGCAAACGCCTGACTTTTTCGGTCAAATTACTGCTTTTTTGTGCTGTTCGTGTCTTGACCTGTTGAGGCTGGTTTTGGCTGTTCTCTCTCGGTAGCAAGCAATGGTTTTGTGATCACAAACCTGACTTTTACGCGCAGAAACAAAAACAATGCACCCTCATGAATGCGGTAATCCTAAGTGCAAGGCGATCGCGTCGGTGCTAGCTGTCGGACGAACGATAATCACAGCGAGCATCGACTTGATAGGGTCAATGGTGAGCCAGTGGTAGCGAATTGCAGGCTGATTCGGATATTCGAGTAAGGGCAGCGGAGTTGAGTCGCGAGTTGTAGTTTTTAAAGTCAAAATAATTCAAATCACCACAAAGGTTTGGGTTTGAATCGATCGCCGTGCAGCTATCGCCACAACTACCTAAAAACTAGGGCTGGGGTGTCAAGGGGCTTAATTTTACCCGATATCCCACTGTCCCAATCAATGCCACTGATGGATGTTAACCAAGTGTGACAAAGGGCTTGGTTTTACCCGATATTCAACTGTCCCGATTGCTCATACTGTTGTAGCGACTTTTCTGGCAACACTGGCATCAATTACCGCAACTGTCCCCATTCAACTTGGGTAGCATCGTTACGGCCTAAAACTTAGAGGCGCGTGGCGATCGCGCTCTCTCTGAAATCAAGTACAACCGTACCATCGCCCCACAATTGTCACTGCCTTCTCATTGCCTAGTTTAACAAGTTTCCCCGCTTTTCCTTTGACTACAAATTTTACTGGCTTGCCGAAGTAACGCTATTAGCATTCTGGTAGCCAAAAAATATTGAGGCACTTCGCTTTTTTGTAAAAAAGTGCGGTAGCACTGCTTTCAATATTGCAAAAAAACTGAACTACAACTCTTGCTAAAAAAATGCTACCGCTATTGTTCCGATACATTAATATGTCATAGCTGAATGGCTAATAACGAGGCGGCAATCTTTTAGGCAACCTTAACATTCTATTCGATTAGTTCTGCTTGCTCTATTGTGAAAGTACAGCTTGCTCTAAATGACACGAGTTACAAGCTTATTCCTTGAATTGGGAGTGCAGAGTTTGCTGTTGAATTGTTAAATTGATATTAAGTGTACCGGGACACGAAAAAACCTCAAATTTAACTTTTTAGGACTGAGTTTTCGTGATTTTTTTTGCATAATTTTGCATTTTTGTGAGTTTTCATGAGTAAAACCATGCAAGCTCATCTTGACTTATTAGCTGAAGTCGAGGCAGTATTTGCAGCAAAAAACTCAAATTTATGCAAATTTATGCAAATTTATGCAAGCTGGGAAACCAAGGAAAAAAGCAGGGATGAGCGATAGCAAGCAATGTTTTTGTGATCACAAACCTGACTTTTAAGTGCAGAAAGAGAAATAATGCACCCTCCTTTTACGGAAGCCTAACCGTAAGGTCGGGTTTAATACTTTCTTAAGCTTTAATGACAACTGTAACTATTTGTACTACGATTCAATCTGAATATTATACAACTATAAAAAATTAGCTTTTGCTTGCTGAAGTCGAGGCTACCGTCATTACACCCAAAAAGGATTATCCTATTGACTGCTGTCGTGAGCAATCGCCGATCGCTATAGGAAGCTTGCACAAAAAGCAGGAATGGGTGGTAGCAATAGCAATGTTCAGAGATATATTTATACTGCTAAAGAAATTAACCGCCGAATTTCTGAAACTTATGGTGCGATCGCTCCTACAACGTCCTGTCAGGCACAAGCGATCGCTGTACTCCCGAAATAACTCACGCCCTTCAACGAGCGCCGAACATTAAATTAAAGTCGCCACATCTCAATTATTCGCTATTCGCGAATGTAGAATAAAGAAAAGAAAGCGATGCCAGAGGCTGGCTGAGCCTACGAATAAAGCTATGCTCAAACCGCAAGATATCCTTGCCATACTCAAAGTCCACAGTTGGGAAAAAACAACCTGGACTTACAACACCCTCGCTCAAAGCTTAGGCATGAGTGCCTCAGAAGTTCATGGTGCGCTTTCTCGATGTGCAGCAGCAGGTCTCTATGATGGCGAAAATCGCAGGATTTTGACGCAAGCGCTACTAGAATTCGTAGTTCACGGGCTACGCTATGTATTCTATGCCCAACCCGGCCCCTTAAGTCGGGGACTGCCAACGGCGCATTCTGCTGAACCGTTGAAAAGTAAGCTGATTGCCTCACCGTCTGAGGTTTATGTCTGGCCTGACCCTCAAGGTGTCGTCAGAGGGCAGGCAATCGCGCCTCTGTACCGTTCAGTCCCCCAAGCTGCCAGTAACGATCCAAAACTTTATGCCTTGCTCAGCTTGATTGACGCTATTCGAGTTGGTCGGGTGCGGGAGCAACGTTTAGCCGCTAGCGAACTTGAAAAAAGGCTCGTCGCTCTATGAACCCGCAGATACTCATGCTGGAAATAGTTGCCAGGGTACTCTCTCAAGTACGCACTACCATGTAAGCCTTACACTCGCGAACAGCCTCAACGGAACGCAAAAACCAGATAGTCCAGCCTCAACTTTATTGCTGGCATAGTGGGTACTACACTACAAAATCGCTTCATAAATTTTAGCTACCTGCCAATTTTCTCACACTTGCTCAACTTGATTTTTAATTCAATTCTGACACCACAACTTGACTATTAAGTCAATCCACTTGTTGTTAAAAACGCTAAAAAATTAGCTAATTGTTGCGGAGCGCTAAAGTCAGGCAAGTGCAGTATAAAGTCAGGCAAGTACAGTATAAAGTCAGGCGGAAAGCAGGTATTTGCAGGGGGTGCACTTTACCTGCATTTACCTGCAAATATCCTGCAAATGCCTGAAATTTTCGGTCAAATTACTGCTTTTTTGTGCTGTTCGTGTCGTGACCTGTTGGGACTGGTTATGGCTGTTCTCAATCGGTAGCAAGCAATGTTTTTGCGATCGCAAACCCTGACTAATTCGTGTTGACAAAAAATAATGCACCTTTATGAATGGGGCATCCTAGATGTCAAGGCGCTTAATTTTTACCCGCTCTTCGGCTGTACCGATTGCTCACATTGCTCCTGTTGTTGTGGCGACTTTTGTGGAGGCGATCGACGCCGACAACTGTCACAACAGCCGATGTGGTGGCGGTTGTCGGCGCGGCAGAATTTGCCCGGTTCAAACTGCATTACTGTATTGCTCTTCAACATCTGTTAACGCCCCATCAGTTGTTCGGGGAAGTACGCTGCTATCGATCCCCAAAAATAGCGATAGCCAAATTTCCCAAATACCGCTCTCTGAGGAAAGTGTTTGTAGCTAGAGATCGTAGAGCGCCTTTCGGTATGCTGCATTCTTCCGACACCCGCTCTCCACGAACCCAGGATGCCTCTCTTTGAACGAGATCGCTCCCGAGTAGAAAATTGATTCTAGTTGAGAGTCAGGTTGCTGACACCGCCGCCACTGCTGGATTTGCCCGAAGTGGGTCGGGTGTCCGAGCAGTGAATGATGAACCAAGCGGTGCTGCCGAGCGAGAGGAAACGGGCGCTTAGGAAGCTTGGAGTGGATTCGTTAAGTATTTTCCTGCCTGATTTAAGTATTTTCCCGCATGAAAACAGTTACTTTTATAAACACTTAACATAAGTTAAAAAACTCTCAGTAAATATACAGAAATTTCTTCGGACTTGCAGCAGCAAAAACTATAAAGTTCAGTATTGTAACTAATATATTTATAATCTAGTCTAGCCGATAATAAGGATGAGCAACAAGTTGAGCGCAGTCGTAGGAGTAAGCGTAAGTAAAGATTCCTCGAATTTACTCAACGCCAAATCAATTAAAAATCCAGGGTGCAGCCATGACTTTAACAAAGCCATTTCGATTGCCTTTTCCCCAAAAAAGTAGCAAAAGCACAAATTTGGCAACCCCTACCTTGACTGTCAATCCTACAGCAGACAGTTTGAGAGCTCGAACATCAAGCAAAACAATCAATAATAATAGTCCTGGACGCATAGACTCTACTTGTATGATGCGCTGCTCCCTGCCTTACCACTACAGATAGTGTCAAAATTGACCCGTTGAATCGAGGACTGAATAAATTGAGCCTAGGACTGAATAAATTGAGTCTAGGACTCAATAAATAGCGAAAGCGAGTAACAATAGCGAAGGCGGGCTACAGTCGTTTAAGGAGTACGGAAGAGCCTTATAACTCCATTCAAACAGGCGACTCGACCAAAGCGGGTAACATAATTGCAACTCGCATCTCCTCAAAAAGATAAGTGACGCATCCAAGCTTACCAAAACTATAATTTAACCCTCAAATCAGGAGTGCAAGCGAGTGCCTTTAACAGACCCGATTGGAGAACCTTTAATAGAAAAACAGGAATCCTTAATTCCCGGACTTGCCCCGACAAAGCCCCCTCTGCTGCCGGGAATTCAAACCTCAAAACCTTTATTATATCAAGCTCCGGCAGAATCATCCGAATCCGAACAGCTTAACTTAAACTTAATAGAACCAGCAAGCGAACCCACCTCCGAATTCAGTCTAACAGAAACTGATGCTTTTATTATTAATAAACCCTCCGATATTAACAGCATATCTTCTGCCAACACCAGCCTTCTGATAACTAACAGCACTCTCAGGGATACAACAAATTCTGAAGTTGATCCCCTAATTGGTAAACTCGACTCCGACTTAGGAGACCTCCTAATCAACCCGAATCGAATTGCATCAAATAACGTTTCTTCAGATTCTAATAAATCTGCGACTGACATACCTCCAGTCAACTCGTCAATCAGCAGCTCTGAACTAAATAAAACCACAGCAGCTACAACCGCGGTTCCCGATGAATTGCTGGAAAATAAAACACAATTATCGCCAACCGCCTCCACAAAATCAGAACAAGATTCGGACAAAACATTACCCGTTGTAACTGCATCTACCACGAGCGAAAAAGCTTCGGACAAAACGCCATTGCCCGCTACGGCTGAAACGACTTCAAAACTCGAAGAACACCAAACGCCTTTATCATCAGAGACTACACTCAAAAGCGAGTCATCACCAAACAAAATATCACCTGCAACTGCATCAACGTCTGACAATTCAGGAGAAAATACAACATCACCCGCAACTGCCTCAGCCACTGAAAACCCTGAACTAGATCGAACATTACCTGCAACTACATCAACGACTGATAAATCAGAACCAGATCGAACATCACCTGCAACTGTATCAACGACTGATAAATCTGAACTAGATCAAACATCACCTGCAACTGCATCAGCCGCTGAAAACCCTGAACTAGATCGAACATTACCTGCAACTACATCAACGACTGACAAATCTGAACCAGATCAAACATCACCTGCAACTGTATTAACGACTGATAAATCAGAATCCAACAAAACCTCAGTTGCAACTGTATCAACGACTGACAAATCAGAATCCAACAAAACTTCACCTACCGAAATCTCCACCACCAACAACTTAGAGACCGCCACTAATCTAGAACCAAATAAAACCTCAACCCCAGAACCAGATCAAACCTCAACTCCCCCAACCAACGTTAACTTTGACTCAAACGCATTCACTGTCGATGAAAAAGGAATAGTCGGCATACAATTCACATCCGACGGCGGCTGGTATAGCGGACAACTAGCCATCGTCAGCCTACTCGGAATGGAAAAATTCGTTCCCGGTTCCGAGGCCTTCATCAAAGAAGCAGCAAGTCGAGCTTTAAGCAACTCGACAAAGGGCTACATCGCAATTTCTGACGATTTAGAAGGAGCATATTACACCGATCCTAACAGCTCAGAAAACCTCAATTCCGGGCAATACCTCGGCACAAAAACATTTGCCATGACGCCTGGAGACAAATTCTTCTTCATGCTAGTCCCCAACGGCACCGTACAACAAGTATACGACAACCCCGCAATCGGCGGCGACAAAAAACCCCTATTTTCAATAGCTACAGACAATCCCAGCGACAGCTTCGGTATCGGTCAAATTGCCGACATTACAGGCGAAGGTCAACTCTTCGCTATGGAAGACATGGGGCTAATTCAAGGAAGCGATATCGATTACGATGATATCACATTCCGTGTCACGGGCGCTACATCCAAAATAGTTCCCCTCAGCGAATTAGTTGACTCCTTCTCTGCATCAATTCACTCCCAGTTAGTTCAAAAACTGAAGGGTGAATCGGATAAATCAGAGCCGAAATTTACCCAAAAATCAACTGTTACTAATTCCGGCGATAAATCCCAGGGAGAAACACCATCGATAACTGCTGATAACGACCAACAAAAACCTCAGCCGACAGCAGCAACAGTTACTAACTCAGACAGCCAAGAAGCGCAACCAACAGCAACATCAACAGTTGACAAATCAGATACTGAAGAAGCGCAACCAACAGAAACATCAACAGTTGGCAAATCTGATACTGAAGAAGCGCAACCAACAAAAACATCAACAGTTGGCAAATCAGACAGCCAAGAATCGCCAGCCACAGAAACATCAACAGTTGGCAAATCTGATAGTCAAGAATCGCAACAAATAGAAACATCAATAGTTGACAAATCCGATACTCAAGAATCGCCAGCCACAGAAACATCAACAGTTGGCAAATCTGATAGTCAAGAATCGCAACAAATAGAACAAACAGCCTCTCCCCCAGAGACACCCAGTGTTAGCCCTACTGAATTAAATTCGGAAATTGAACTGCCAGTATTAGCAGAATTTATTGTCAGCGAGTCAGCAGATACTGAATCAATTAAAACCGACACAACTGCAACTAATCGCATTCCTCAATTGCCGGCTTCAGCCGACTATGCTGTAAATAATGCTGCTTCTCCACCAACCGCTGAAACTCTGCTAATTCCCACTCCCATCGCGTCACAGCCTCCTGCAAAAACATCTGAGATTGCCGATAATTTTGGCGAAGAATTGCCAAGACAAACCAATGACAATCTTCCTAATGCTGCGTCACAATTGCCGACCCAAATTACTGAGGTTATTCCCGCATCCAAGGTTGTTGATACCCAAGAAAATGATCGGGCTGTTACCGAAACCGCAGCTAAATTTGAAACTGAACAATTTCTCACAACAACCGCTGAGATTATTGCTACCGAAACAGAAAAGGTTGCCGATTTAATTGAATATGACACCACCTTCCCTGAAATAACATCAGAATTTGAAAGCCAACAATTGGTGACAAAAACCGAGTCAATTGTTGCTACACCCGAAGCGGATGATACGGTTGAACGCGAACTCCCTGTTGCTGAAAAAACAGCCGAATTTGAAAGCCAACAATTACCACCAAAAACAGACGATTTCGCTATTGCAGAATTCACTGCGGATACAATTGATACGGACATCGCTGTCACCTTCACAGCAGCAGAATTAGAAACTGAAAACTCCCCGGCAATTGTCGTTAATTCTCTCGATACCGACCCGCTAATTTCCCACTCAAACTCTAGCGTACAAACCGATTCTCCCATACCGGCACTTTTCTCAACTCCATCAGAAACAGCAGCAGGTACAGCACAGATAGCCTCAGTCGAAACCAGCGTTTCACCCTCAACTCTTAAATTCCCACCCGAATCAAATTCAAATACTTATAATAGCAATTCAACTCCCACAGAAACTACCGAATCCCAGCCCGCATATTCTGATACCGAAATTGCGCCAAAACCCGCAGATATATCGAGCGGTTTGCTGCCGTTAGAGGCAGAAGAATCGGAGCAATTTTCGGACGGTACTGCCGACAGTCAATCTTATTCAGCACAAAGTGCAGGCAACTTCCAAAGCAATATCAATGCCCCAAGAAATTTATCAATAACAACAACAGCCAATTTACAAATCCCCGGTACTTTTATTGTAGATAACCGAGGAGAAGTCAGATTTGACTATGTATTTGACGGCGGCTCCTTTGAAGGCGAACTCGGAATTTTCAGCCTGGCAGGAATGTCCGGGCTTACACCAGGAACTCCAGAATTCATTGCCGAAGCATCCCGTAGAGTTTTAAGCAATTCCACCGACGGACACATTGTCATCAGCGACGCTACAGAAGGAGCCAAATTCACCGGTGCGATGCCGTTCGACTGGGAGTGGGGCAGCGGCGAATATCAGGGTATCAAAACTTTCAATATGACCCCAGGCGACACCTTTGCCGTCATGTTAGTCCCCAACGGTACAGTGCAGTCATCGCTCGAATCCTCATATTCGGGAAATTGGTTCCCCGAAAACCGCCCCTTATTCAGTATCGCCACAGCCAATCCCAACGATACATCTTACGTGTTGCCTCTAGCCGACACAACCGGAACGGGGAACACTTTTGCGATGGAAGATATGTCGGCCGCTAACTCTGACGGCGACTACAATGACCTTATCTTCACAGTGCTTGGGGCAACAGGAAACGCACCGCTGCTGGATGCAGTTATCAATCCTGACAGAGAATGGCGCAATACTCAGCTCGGACAGCAACTGATAGAATACGCCAACAGCCAAGTGCCACCGGAGACAGCCCCCCCCGCAATTGCAGCAGCGCTAGTTAACGACACCGGTTCTAACAGTACCGACGGCATCACCAATAACCCCGCCATCAGCGGAACAATTACCGATGCCAGCGACATTGCTAGCTTCCGCGCCAGTTTTTCGAGGGAGTCTACCGGTATTGAACTTAAAGACTTGCTAACCTCCGACGGCAGCTTTGCACTCACCCCCAACACACTATCCACAGTAAACGGCAACACCTTAACAGACGGCACGTACACCCTATACCTGCTTGCAACCGACTCTCACGGCAACACCAACACCTTTGAACTCCCCTTCACCCTCGACACGACACCGCCAGAACTAACATTTGGCTTAAACCCAGCTTTCGACACTCCTCCCGTTGCAGACGGGCAAACCCTAGACTCCACCGTCACCTTAACCGGGCAAACCGACCCCGGAAGTACCGTTATTCTAGCTGAAACAGGAGCTGTAACTACTGCTGACTCTACAGGACGCTTTGAGTTTGCAGGAGTAACATTAGCTATTGGCAGCAACAGTTTCACCGCCACTGCCACAGACAATGCCGGCAATTCCAGTACCGCCAGCAGAACTTTTACCCGCACCTCCGCTACTGACTCAGGCGTTATATGGCTGGCTGAAGGGACATCCTTCACAGAAAAGTTAGAACGGCCCATTACAATTCCAGCAGTGCCGTCAACCCTTACTGTGAATATCGCCGGTCTCAACTTCGACAGGGCAGACTCCGACTCCATCAAAGATGCTTTTGAAATAGCCTTAGTCGATGCCAGCGGCCGCTCTTTAGTTCACACTGTAGGAACGGGACACAACAGCTTCTTCAATTTCACCGAAGGACAGCCTCCCCAACTAGCAGCAGGCGTTACTTTCAACGGCTCTAATATCAGTGTAAATTTATCGCAAATAGCGGATGGTACGGCTGCTACACTGCAAATACGGTTGGTCAACAACGACAGCGATACAGCAACGCAAGTCGGCATCACCTCAATTGCCATTCAACCTTCATCGGCTGCAATAGTTCCTGTAACAGCATCGCCCTCCGAGGATGTATCCCCTAACGTACCAGTCAATTTCAATCGCTTGCAGGACGTTTCGAGCAGTCTGGAAGTAGAATACAAACAGACTTCATTCAATTCAAGCAGCAAAATTCTTTACGCTGATTTAGCTGTAAAAAATGCGGGTCAGTATCCGGTGCGGGGTACGTTGTTGGTAGGGATAAACAATATTAGCGACCCAACGGTGCGACTGTTGGATGCGGACGGAATGACGCCGGAAGGAATTCCTTATTACGATATTAGCAAACTGGTTGGTGACGGCATTTTAAAGCCGGGGGAACTGACATCAACCGATACGTTAAAGTTTTACAATCCTCAAGGAGTTCAGTTTAGTTACGATTTAGTATTTTTAAGCCAGTTAAATCAAGTTCCACAATTTAAGGCGACACCAAATACGGAAGCTTTGGTGGGTAAAAGTTACGTTTATACTGCAATTGCTGTTGATGCCGATGGGGATGCGCTGACTTATTCCTTGTTGGAAAAACCGTTGGGGATGGAGATAGATGCTCAAACCGGAATTATTAGTTGGAATCCGGTTGCCGGAGATATTGGAAATCACGCGGTGACGGTGGAAGTGGGAGATGGAAAAGGTGGAGTGGCCAAACAAAAATATGTGCTTTCAGCTATTAATCCGCCTCCGAATCGGCCGCCGATTTTCACTTCGACGCCCATTGTCGATGCAGCCGTCAATACACCTTACCGCTACGATGCCGATGCCAAAGACCCAGACTCCGATACCCTAACCTACAACTTGGTACTCGGCCCAGAGGGAATGAGGGTCAACCCAGAAACGGGAATCGTCCAGTGGACTCCGCCAGCAGCAATGGTATTTGGCGACACCGTACTGGGGCGAATTGGCAATCAAGGCGAACAAGATATCTATACTTTCAGCGCTCTCGAAGGACAGCGACTGTACTACGACTCTCTTAGGAGCACTCCTGGACAGACATTAAAGTTGTACAGCCCCAGCGGCTTGCTGGTACTCGATAGCAATACAAGCTATCAAGGCTCTCCAATCAACCTGACCGAAACGGGCAACTACCGCTTAGTCATTGATGGTGCTGCGGGAGACTACGGTTTCAGCTTAATTGACATGGAGCAGACACCCGTTGCACCTTTCGACAGAAACGTGACGGGTGTGCTGAGTCCCGGCTCAGAAGATGACGCATATCGCTTCAACGGAGCCAAAGGACAAAGGCTGTACTTTGACCAACTCAGCACCAACTCCAACCTGAACTGGGTACTATATGATGGAGAGGGCAGGCAGGTAAGCTCCTGGGTTGACGGAAAACAAGGAAACCCTTGGTACGTAGGCTGGTACGACAACGAGATCGTCTTGCCCAGCGACAGCGAGTATACTTTGGTAATGCGGGGCAGCGCGCCCTTCTTCGGCAGCACCTCTTATACCTTCCGAATTGTTACACCCGACACGATTACTTATCCGCTACAGTTGGGCAACAACGCCAACCCCAACACCGTCAGTGCCGCCATTACCGAAAAAGGCGAACAGGATATCTATACTTTTGGTGGCACGAAAGGGCAGCGCCTCTACTTTGACTACTTGTCGAGCAGTTCCCAAGTAAATGCGTCCGTAAAGCTTGTCAGTCCCAGCGGTGTAGACACTTTCAACATCAACTTAGGCGCAGATACAGAGCCATTTACTATAAACGAGACGGGTACTTACCGCTTAGAGATTGACGGTCACGGGGAAAGCACGGGCAACTACAGCTTCAACTTGCTAGATGTGGGTCAAGCCACGCCCATTAACTTGGATGCAGATGTCACCGGAAACTTAAATCCCGGTTTTGAAACCCACTTCTATTCCTTTACTGGGGACGCCAGTCAGCGCCTTTATCTCGATTCAGAACCGAGTTCGGGGTGGGCAAACTGGACGCTTTACGGACCTGGGAATCAGGCCATCGCTACGGACAGCAAGACAACCTTTGGCGGCCCCAACACCTACGCTGGGTACAACCCCAGCGGTTTAGGTGGCGATTTTGAGGTCGTGCTGCCATCAGCGGGTAGCTACCTGCTGGCAGTCCAGGGGCGCAACGCCACTCCTTTTGATTACAAATTCCGGGTCATTACTCCCCAAACTCAATCCGGGGGAACGCTGACACCAGATACATGGGGGAACTTGAGCGTATCCGGCAGCATCAGCGAAAAAGGAGAAAGGGATGTCTATACCTTCAGTGGCAGCACCAACCAGCGACTGCTGCTAGACGCTTTGGTAGAGACACCTAACACTTACGTTCGATTGGTCAGTCCCAGCGGTATTGAAGTCTTTAATACCCCTGCATCCGGGGACTGGGCGAGAACTATCCCATATATTCTTCCTGAAGCTGGAAATTATCGGCTGATTGTAGACGGGTATATCGAATCCACAGAAAATTACAATTTCCGGCTGCTCTCTTTAACAACAGCACCGACATTAAACCTGAATGCTCCTACCAGTGGTACTTTGAGTCCGGGGTCGGAGACGGACGTTTACCAGTTTACAGGTACCGAGGGCGATCGCCTGTATTTGGACACCCTCCTTTCCTCGTCCCCCGGCGGTTGGAATCTCTATGGACCTGGCAACCAGTTAGTGACCTCTAATTACCTGTGGAGCGACATAGAGACAGTGCTGCCGGGAAGCGGAACGTACTACATAGTCTTGCGCGGGGACGGCACTCCCGCGCCAGGCGGCAATGGCACCGCCGCACCTATCAACTACAGCATCCAGCCATTTTTCTCAACTGCCAACCCTACCCCTCTCACCTTGGGTTCCGTCAACAGTGCCAGTATCAGCAAACCCGGAGAACAAGATGTTTACACCTTTACTGGCAGCGTCGGACAGCGACTGTACTTTGACCCCCAACTCGGCAACGGCAACATCACAGCTAAAATCACCAGTCCCAGCGGTCTGGAAATCTTCAGCGGTTACACAAGTGCTGACGGCCTGTCCAATATTCTCACTGAAAGCGGAACTTACCGCTTGACAATTGACGGCAATTATGATACCTCCGGCAACTACAGTTTCCGCTTGGGGGATGCAACAGCAGCCCCAACCCTGTCTCCGGGAACGGCAACGCCAGGCAGCTTGCCCCCAAACGAAGCAGTGCTATATCAAATCAGCGGTACGGCAGGAGAGCGAATCCAATTCGACAGCTTGTCGCCAACAGCATCGGGTGCAAGCTGGGCGCTGTACGCTCCCGGTTTTCCAAACTTTTCGTCACAGATAGGCGGCTCTGGGCTAAACAGCGATTTTGAAGTGTTGCTGCCCGTTACAGGTACTTACACCCTAGCGTTGCAGAACCCATCGAGCAGCAGCGTCAGTTACAACATCTCCGCGAACAACATCACCCCCCCGCCAGTGGCGAACTCGGGTTTGGGGATAGCACGCAGCGGTACGGTTTCGCCAGGAACCCCGGCCAACCAAACTTTTACTGCCAGTGCGGGTACGTTAGTTTACTTCGACAGCCTTGATACGGATGGCGATGCTGTCTCCGTCACGCTGTTGAACCCGAGCGGCTCTGTTGTCTCTGCCCTCAATGGCTCCAGCGCAAGCACAGATTCCCCAAGCCCGATTCAATTGCAACAAACAGGAACCTACACTTTGCGAGTAGAGGGAACCGGCGATTACGGCTACTCCTTGCTCGACTTGGGGGCATCCCAGACCCTGAATTTGAATACGACTGCGAGCATCCCGTCAATCCCAGCTTGGGGAACAACCGCTTACAAGTTTGATGGCGCGGTGGGCCAAAAGCTGTATTACGACGGGCTGACCAATAACTCAGGCGTCTCCCTTAAGTTAATTTCTGCCAGCGGCCGCCAAATCGCTAACTTTACAGCAGCAGAATACTGGACAAACATCGCAGCCGATAGGCTCGACACCTTAACCGAAAGTGGCACTCACTACTTGCTGGTGTCTAACGACCAAGCAACACCAACCGCCAACGTCAGCTTCCGCCTCCTCGACAGAACGATCGCTACCCCCTTGGTTCTGGATACAGATATTCAAAGCACCTTTACCCCCAGCCCTTCTGAAACCGACTTGTACCGCTTTGACGGGCAAGCTGGTCAGTATTTGTACTTTGATGCCTTAGATGGTTCGTGGTCTAATACGTGGACTCTTTACGGGCCGGGGGGACAGACAGTTATTAACAGAACGCAAGCACTTAGCGACTTTGAGCTAGCGTTACCCGGAGATGGCGAGTACCTGTTAGCTTTGCAAGGACACAACGGCAATCCGGCTACCTATAAATTCCAAGTCGTGACACCGACAATGCCCGTAGCATCCCTTCCCATTGGCACCCCAACCCCACCCAACAGTACCATCAGCGAGCCTGGGGAACAAGACATTTACACCTTCAATGGAACGGCAGGCCAGCGCCTGTACTTCGACGGCATTGCAGATAGCGGTTCAAAAAACGTTCGGCTTCTAAGCCCCAGCGGTGTCGAGGTATTCCCCAACATATCGACATCCTGGAACCGCGACTTGTTCGCGCTTCTGGAAACGGGTATTTACCGCGCTGTTGTCGATACCCCTACTACAACATATATCCCAGACACCACCAAAACAGGCGCTTACAGCTTCCGCTTCTTAGACGCTTCAACAGCAGCAACAGTGGTGCTGGACGCCCCCGCTCAAACTTGGACTGTGGGAGCCAACGAAACGCGGTTGTTGCAGTTTGCAGGTACAGCAGGGCAAAATGTCTACTTTTTAAATGATGGTAGCAACTGGACGCTTTACGGACCAGGCAACAGCATCCTGAAAACGAATTGGTCGGGCGATGCAGAATTAACCTTGCCGAGCGACGGCACTTACACCGTAGCGCTTGTTAACCCATATAACAGCAGCGCAAATTACCCATTCCAAGCAGTTACTTCTGAACGGACAACAGCCCCCATCGAATTCGGGAACGCGGCAACGGGTGCCATTGGGAAAATGGGCGAACTGGACACCTACACTTTCACGGGTACGGTAGGTCAGCAGCTAGTCGTAGATAGCCTCGTCGCTAATGATCCTTATTTGCGGACGAAAATTTTTAGTCCCAGCGGCAAAAAGATTTACGAACAGCAAACAACAGCAGAACAGACACCAATAACCCTACAAGAGGCAGGTGCTTACCGAGTTGAAATTGATGGGGATTGGAGAGGCACGGGCAACTACAGTTTCCGCCTCCTCGACACTGCCAGCACCAACCATCCCAGCGTCTTCGACTTGCCCTTTGACCAAAACCTGTCGGGTACTTTAGCTAGTGCCCGAGAGCGGCAAGTTTATCGGTTTGAAGGAACAGAAGGGCAACACCTGTATTTTGATCTAGCAGGAAGCTGGGATTACTGGAATAAGGGTACGGGTTGGACGCTTTACGGGCCTGACAACCAAGTGATACCTGCGCCCCTCAGCGGGCTGTCGCCGGACTTAGAAGTCAGGCTGCCGGGGAACGGCACTTACACTCTGGTGATGGGTGGCAGCACCAACGTTACTACTCAAGAGAGTTACCAATTTAAGGTGGTGACACCCGAAACAACTGTATCCCCTTTAACTTTGAGTTCGCCCGTCACGAGCAGTATCAACGAACCTGGAGAACGGGATATCTATAAATTTAATGGCAAGCCCGGTCAGCGACTGTTGTTTGACCGCATCGCAGGTGACAGCAACTTCACTGTTAAGCTGTTCTCTCCCAGCATCCCCACCGATACGGTACTCAACGACCCCAACAGCGGCAGCATAAACGAGTATTGGTGGCGAAGTATCGTGCCGGCGTGGGACGGCCGCTTGGATGCTGACATGACCGCCCCTATGTTTCTGCGGGAGGCAGGCGAGTACCACTTGGTCATTGACGGCACTAACAATACAACGGGCAATTACAGTTTCCGCTTGGTAGATGTGGAAGACCCGCAAGCAGTACCGCTTTTAAATCTGGATGCTGATATTTCCAATACCCTCGCGCCGGGAACGAAGATAGATTTCTACCAATTTAAACCCGCTGTCGGGCAACCACTTTATTTCGATTTAGCAGCTAGTACCGGCAGTGGCGTTAGCTGGGTACTTTACGGGCCGGACAACAAGCCTATCCCAACTGCGGGGTGGACTGGTTCTGATTTTGAAATAACGCCGACAATCCCCGGTACTTACGTCCTTGCCCTTCAGAACAATTCCGCCACGAGCGCCAACTACAGTTTTAAGGTTGTTACCCCTTCTATTACTACCCCTACTGCTTTGGAACTCGGCCGCGCTGTATCGGGGACTATTGGGGAAGCAGGAGAAAGAGACGAGTATACTTTCGCGGGAACTCCTGGACAGCGGGTATATTTCGACAGTCAAGGTGCTAGCAACAGCAACATCCGCGTCAAATTGGTGAGTCCAGGGGGGGCAGAATTTAGCAACAATACCTGGAACCCAGCCAACAGCAATGCGAACTGGAATGCAGCTAATACTGACTGGCCGCCTGCGACTCTTACCGAATCGGGAACTTACCGTTTGGTTGTTGATGGGGATAACAACGCCACGGGCAACTACAATTTCCGCTTGAGTGACATAGCGAGGGCAGCTTCTCTGATTGTAGGAACGCCTACCCTCGGCACTCTTGACCCCGGCAACGAGGTGGAACTGTATAAATTTAGGGGGACGGCGGGACAAAGGCTGAACTTTGATGTGGCTGTACCTTTTGGCAGCAGTGCGGACTGGATACTTTACGGGCCTAACAATCTGCCACTTTCTCCCAGCAGCGGGACGGGTGAGGATTTCAACTTGATGCTGCCGACAAGCGGAGAGTACGTTTTAGGCGTTCGCGGCCGCAGCAGCACCCCTGTTAACTACAGCTTTACGGTAACAAATTCGACACCGGCCTCTGTCGCGACTGCTGGACTTGGTAGCCTGCAAAGCGGAAATATTGCAGCAGGGCAGGTGGTCAACCATACCTTCACGGCTAATGCTGGCACCCGCATTTACTTTGACAGTCAAGACTTGGACAACGACCCAGTTGATGTCAGGCTGTTCAACCCCCAGGGCAGCCAAATCTTTCACATTAACGCCAGCAACGACTGGGGTCACTATCAATTGCAGCAAACGGGGACTTATACCGTGCGGGTTCAGGGAAGTTCTCCTACCAGCACGGGCGACTACCGCTACCGCATTCTAGAATTGCCCTCTGTCACTCCCGACCCCCGCGACAATGAAAATTCCATACAAATGGGAGTGACGGTTAGCAAGACTCAAGACCCAGGGCGAACTGCTGAAGTTTACAGTTTTACTGGCAAAGCCGGACAAACAATCTTTTACGACGGCATGATTCCGAGTGGAGGGGCAGAGTCTGTGAATGCTCGCTTGGTGAGCCCTAGCGGTGACACGATATTTCTCAACGATGGTTGGTGGCGTCCGTCGTCAACTGGCGATGCCGGCCCTTATACCTTAAGTGAGTCTGGTACTTACAATTTGTTACTGACTGGGGAACAAGATTCTCCTGCGGATTACCGCTTCCGAGTGCTGGATTTTGCAGATGCCCAAGACTTGGAACTGAACAAGCGTGTCAGCGCTACTTTGGCGCCGGGGAATCCCGTTCACCTCTACAAGTTTACTGGAACTGCGGGTCAGCGCGTTTTCTTTGACTCCATATCTGGAAGCGGTGCTAATTGGGTACTTTACCAGCCCGGGCATCAAGGCAACCAGCCGAGGATTGTCGGCAACCAGAACAATATTGGTACTGACTTCGAGGCCCTGTTGCCTGTTGACGGGCAGTATGTTTTGGCGGTAATTGGTCACTCAACTACAGCTTCTGCTTACAGTTTCCAAACCCTGTCTGGAAAGTCCGTGCCAGCAATCGTTACTCCAGGAGACGGCGAGACTAGCGGTGCCATCGGTGAGGAATTGGGGACTTACCGTGTTGTCTTAGAAACGAATGACGGCAAAGGTGGTGTTGCCCAGCAAGATTTCCAAGTGCGGGTGGTACCGGAACCGGGTAACAGTTCTCCGACTTTCAACACTCCGGCCGTTACTTCGGGTTATACAAGCGGGCGCTATGTATACGACACGGATGCCAGCGATACTGACGGGGATACTCTCACTTATTTGCTGGAAGACGCGCCCAGCGGTGCAATTATTGATTCAGAAACGGGCAGGATTATTTGGGCGACTCCCGTCGAGGGTACTCACAAAGTGAGAGTCAGAGTCGAGGACGGTCGCGGCAACGCGGACATCCAAAGTTTTGATTTGTCAATCAGCAGCGTCGTCCCCGGCACTGTTAAGGGCAGCGTGTATCTGGATGCCGACGGGACTGGCACTCGCCGCGTTACCAATCCGGGTAACATGACTCCTGACAGTCGGGTAGTAGTGGACCCGCGCTTTGCAGATAACTACGCCGCCTACAACTTAAATCGACCGGACGGCGTACCGGGCATATTGGGGGCGATGACCTTCAAACGCAACCCGGACGGCACTGTTGACCCCAATACCTTGCTCTTGGGCGGCGGTGCGGCATCTCCTGGAGGTGCCCTGTATGAAGTCAAGGTAGTGCGGGGAGAAAACGGTCATATCATCGGCTTAGACGACGACGGCGACCCAGAAACGCCCTACACTGCCAATTACTTTGCCGACTCTTCCTACAGCGATGCGGGTTTGGTCTACACCCCCGACAACGTACTCTTATCCAACTTATGGAAACCTGGTGGAATACATTCTATTAAGCCGGGAGGCGCGCCCAACCAAAGATATCCTGGGGGATTGGGAGGCTTGACTTTCGTTCCCGAAGGTTTTCCGGGAGAGGGGCAACTCAAAGCCACTGGTGCCTACCCCAGCAGTGGATTTTACACCGTCACCTACACGCGCAACGGCAATTTCCCAGACGGTACGCCCCGCTACATCATCAATCCACCTGAATTGGAAACAACCGCAGGTGCCGGCCCGGGTGCCTTTGTTTATATGCCAATCTCCGCACCCAATTTTGACAGCGGTGAAGGTTTGCTGATGGCAGAATGGAATGGTGGTGGCATCTATGCTTACTCTATAGATAACGACGGCAATCCCATTCCTTCAAGCCGAACTCCTTTTGTTACCAATTATGGGGGTGCCTGGGGCGCAACAACCGACCCGGTGACGGGAGACTTACTCTTCAACGCTTGGGCCGGTTTTAGCAACTTAATGGTAGTCCGAGGCTTAGGAAAACCAACTGATAACGAACCAGGAATGGAAAACTGGTTAGTTTACGTTGACACTAACCGTGACGGCATCCGAAATACCAACGAACCCTTCACCTACAGCGACGTCAGCGGTAATTACTCATTCACCCTAGCCCCCGGAAACTACCGCATCGTCTCGCAATTACAACCCGGATGGACTCAAACATCTCCAACCAATCCCATTTATCAAGAAGTCACAGTTACCGCCAACAATACGAAATTTGGAGTAGATTTTGCAGCCACAAATTCCAAATTAGCAGGCCCCAATATTGACCCGGAATTTACCAGTACCCCGCCAACAACAGTCAAAGCAGGAGAAAGATTAGTCTACAGAACAACTGCAACTGACTTAAACAACGACGACTTAACCTTCGATTTAGCAGTCGCCCCCAAAGGCATGGCAGTTGCCCCCAACGGTACAATATCTTGGCGTCCCCCACTCTCAGCAGTCGGCACCCACGACATCATTGTCAGAGTAAATGACGGCAGAGGCGGCATCGATTTACAAGCCTTCAAAATCGAAGTTACCCCCGGAAACAACGCCCCAGTCTTCACGAGTCAATTACCACAAAACATCAATCCCGCCGTCAACCAACCATTCCAATATCAAGCCAAAGCCATAGACTTAGATGGAGACACAATTACCTACTCCATAATTCCCAATTCCAGCAAACCTGTCACCCCCACCAACGCCACAATCAACCCCACCACCGGAGTAATTAATTGGACTCCCACCACCGCACAACAAGGAGGCGCATTCAATTGGGCATATGCCGGCGAAGTCGAACCTTGGGAAATCCTGATCAAAGCAACAGACAATAAAGGCGGAGAAGCATTCCAAAGAATCGAATTAACCGTCAGCCCAGCCGCCCCCAATCGAGCACCATCTATTACCTCAACTCCCCGCACAAATACCCGTTTGGGCAAGACTTATTTCTATCAAGTAGAAGCCAAAGACCCAGACGGCAACCCCTTAACATATACTCTATTAAATCCGCCCTCCGGTATGGCATTTGCAACGCCAGCTTCGACGCCCGCCGGCATGACATTCCAAGAAGGATTGATTAGTTGGACACCCGGAGTCTCGCAGCAGGGAACTTATCCCATTACCGTCAGAGTTAGCGACGGTTTAGGAGGTTTAGCTACTCAAACATTCAACCTAATTGCCGATAATATTGCCAACAATCGCGCACCGAGTATCGATTCTACTCCCACAGAACAAATTACTAATCTAGCCAAGCTTTATCAATACAATTTGACGGGTAGCGATGCGGATGGAGACAGGTTGCTGTGGAGTTTGGACAAAGCACCATCCGGGATGATTGTTGACCCCCTATCTGGTTCTTTACGCTGGCAGCCTAACGCAGAACAAATTGGCGAAAATACCATTTCTGTAAGAACAATTGACGGCAACGGCGGTTATGCCGTCCAAGAATTTAGCTTGACTGTCAGGGGAATAAACACGCCGCCGACTGTGGTTTCAACTCCTCCATCGAAGGCAGCAGTAAATCAAGTTTACGCTTATACAGTTGTCGCGACTGATTTGGAAAATGACCCGCTGACTTTCAGTTTGAGTAAGTATCCCGTCGGGATGGCAATTGATAGTAACGGTGTTATTCAATGGATGCCGAATGCTACTCAAATCGGGCTGCATTCTGTGGAAGTTGCCGTGACTGATAAACAAGGGGCAATTGCTACTCAAACTTTTACTGTCACTGCGGGAACTACTGCTACCAACCTGCCGCCTGCTATCA
The DNA here is from genome assembly GCF_036700545.1 of Microcoleus sp. SVA1B4. Classification (NCBI taxonomy): domain Bacteria; kingdom Bacillati; phylum Cyanobacteriota; class Cyanophyceae; order Oscillatoriales; family Microcoleaceae; genus Microcoleus; species Microcoleus sp. SVA1B4. The sequence continues at coordinate 44,434 of NZ_JAUBPB010000033.1, read as the reverse complement.
CTTCCACACCTGTATTTACAGCCTCACCAGGACGCCCTTACAGCTACCAAGTAACTGCAACTGATGCTGACGGTACTATCTCGCAATACCAATTATTGCAATCTCCAACTGGGATGACAATTAATTCAGCTACTGGTGTTGTTACTTGGAACAATCCTGTTGCTGGAAACCATCAAGTGGTAGTCGGGGCTGTTGACAATTCTGGTACGGGGGCAGCCCAAGGTTTTGAGTTAATTTCTCGGGCTAATTCAGCAGCGGTTGTGCCAAATGTTCCGATTCAATCTGTCTCGCCCGGTGCCAGTTATCGCTACGATTTGAAGGCGACTGATAGCAATGGAGATTTGTTGACCTTTGGTTTAATTCAATCTCCAACTGGCATGACTGTTGATGAATTCGGGCGGATTAGTTGGAAGCCGACTGCTGCTAATATCGGTAATCATCCGGTTTCTGTTAAAGTGACTGATACTTTTGGAGAAAGCGTTACTGTTTCTTACAATTTAAGCGTTGTTGCCGATACTTCTGCACCTAAAGTCAATCTGATTGCCAGCAATAATACCGCTAATCTCGGAGATTCGGTCATCTTTACCGTGAATGCTGTCGATAACGTGAAAGTCGAATCTTTGGGCTTAACTATCAACGGCACTCCCGTAGTTTTAGATGCACAAGGAAGAGCAACTGTCAAGTTAAATAACTTAACTCCCATCACGGCAATTGCCACAGCACTAGATGCGGCCGGAAATGTGGGGAATGCGACTCAAGTTGTCAGGGCGATTGATACGGATGATGTCAATGCGCCAATTATCAATATCAGTTTAGCGGATGATGTTGATGTTTCTACACCTCTGGTAATTCGAGGTACGATAACTGACAGCAATTTGGATTACTATACTTTGTCAGTAGCCCCGGTTGGTAGCAGTCAATTTAAGGAAGTTTATCGGGGAACTACTGCTGTCAGCAACGAAACGATTGCGACATTTGACCCGACTGTTTTGGCTAACGGCGCTTACACTCTCAAATTCACTGCATTCGATGCTAACGGTAACGGTTCGACTACTGAAAGGACGGTGAATGTTGCGGGGGATTTGAAGTTGGGTAATTTCCGGTTATCGTTTACTGATTTATCGGTTCCAGTTGCAGGAATTCCGATTAATGTCACGAGAACTTACGATTCTTTGAATGCTAATTCTAGCGATGATTTCGGCTACGGCTGGCGGATGGAATTCCGGGATACGGATTTGAAGACTTCTTTGAAAGCTGACCCGACTTATGAGGAATTGGGGATAAATACTGTACCCTTTGATAGCAAGACTAAGGTGTTTATCACCCTACCCGGAGGCAAGCGGGAAACCTTTACATTCAAGCCGAACTCGCATTATTTGAATCAGTATTTAGGGGCGGCCGGGCCGGGGGCAGCGATGTACAAGCCGGCTTTTGAGTCGCATTCGGGTTCGACGGTGACTCTGACGGTTAAGGATGCGAATTTGATACGGAATGAGTACGGCGAGTATTACGGGGTGAACGGGCAGCCCTTCAATCCCGAAAATCCGGCGTTTGGTGGGGTTTATGTGTTGACGACTCTTGAGGGATTGGTTTACGAGATTGATGCTAAGTCTGGGGATTTGTTGACTGCTACTGATGCGAATGGGAATAAGTTGAGTTTTAGCGATGCGGGGATTGCAAGTTCGACTGGTAAGTCGGTGACTTTTGAGAGGGATGTTGCTGGGAGGATTGTCGGTGTTGTTGACCCGGATGGGAAGAAGGTTAAGTACGAATACGATGCGAAAGGGGATTTGGTTGCTGTTAAGGATAGGGAGAATAATGCAACTCGGTTTGAGTATGAAGATGAAGACAGGCCGCACTTTTTAACTGAGGTTATCGATTCGTTGGGACGCAGTGGAGTTAAGACTGAGTACGACGATTCCGGTCGTTTGAAGCAAGTAATTAATGGTGCTGACGTACCCATCAACATCGAATATAAGCCTGAAGAATCAGTACAAGTTGTCAAAGATGTTTATGGCAATCCCACTATTTATAAATATGATACTCGCGGTAATGTCTTGCAAGTAGCAGATGCCTATGGTAACTCCACCTACTTTGAATACGACGACAACAACAATGTTACGCAGACTAAAGATGCCAACAACCTAGTAACTAAATATCAATATGACAGTCAGAGCAATCTAATTTCTCGGACGGAGACTTATTGCGGCTGTCCCGGCGTAGTACCTGGCACTTCTCACTATACCTACAACGGCTATGGACAGATGACATCGCTAGTAACGCCAACAGGTGCGTTAGTGCGATTCAACTACGATTCTCGCGGCAACTTGCTATCAATTAAAGACGGTCAAGGCAATGTCATTCAATCCTTTACTTATTATGCCAATGGCCTAGTTAAAACTGAGACAGAAGGAGCTAGTACCACTTATTACGAATATGACGATTATGGCAACGCCATTAAGAGTGTAGAATCGGATGGTAGTGCCACTTATATGACTTATGATAGCAACGGTCGTTTGAAAACAATGGTGCAAGATAGTGGTACTCCTGCCGATACCACAGATGATGAAACTTATACATTTACTTACGACAAATTAGGACGAGAAAAGCGCGTCGATTATGGCGATGGTATCTGGGTAGAATACGGCTATACAGGCAGTGGTAGCGATTGGACGAGTTTAGATGCTCCTACTATCGGTCATATGGAGCGTAAGCTAACTGACGATGGTAAATTAGCAGGTTGGGTAACGCCCGATGGCGGTACGCCCAGCTTCTATTACGACTTAGCAGGAAGGCTGTGGAAAGAGACAGACGAAGCGGGCAATATTACCACTGAATACGAATACGATGCCGCCGGAAGATTAACAAGCATCAAAGACGTGCAAACTGGGGCGGAAATAACTAAAAAGTACGATGCCGGCGGTCGGAGAATTGAAGAAATCGACCCGCTTGGTGCATTTGTTAAGACTGTTTATGACCCCAGAAGTGGTAAATTAACTTCAACTCAGAGAGGCAAATACTTAACAGATACAACCAATAATTTAATTCTCGATGCAGCAGGTAATCCTATCCCTGACCCCGCCGTAAATCCTCAAACTTGGACATACGAATACAGCGGCACGAGAACAACTATTACCGACCCATTAGGACGCAAAACCACATCCGTACAAGACGCGAACTATCTGCCAGTAGAGACTATTTACCAGCAGCGAGATGGTCTCAACTACAGCGAGAAAGTTAAATATTTGTATGCCAATAATCTGCAAGAAGCTAAAGACTACCCAACTGAAATTACAGACATTGGCGGTAACGACCGCGATTTCACCTACGACCAATTTGGGCGGTTAAAGACGGCGACGGATTTGGGCAATAATATTTATACTTACACCTATGGAGAAGACGGTTTAGCGCTGATTGAAAGTCCTGATAGCGTTACTAGCAGCGGCACGATTAAGGAAAAATTGCGCTACGAATATGACGATTTGGGAAATCTAAAAAAGGTAATTTATGGCGATGGGACGTTCAAACAGATGACTTATCGTTCGACGGACAATCGCTTAGGTACGGCGACCTTACCTAGTGGTGAAACGATTACTTACGAATACAATTCTGCGGGAATGGTAGAATCAGAAACAACTAAAACGGCAGCGGGATTAGTTACCAGCATTGTCACTTATACTTATGGGAATGGCGGTAATATTAAGACAGTAAAAAGTGGCAATGATATCACTACATACCATTACGATTCGCTGACAGGGGCGTTAAGTGGCATCAACTATCCTGATGGCAGTGGCATTGCTTATACTTACGATTTGTTAGGTCGGGTGAAGGGGCAAACAGAATGGGCATCTGCTAGCGGTGCGAGGTATGTCACTAGCTATGGCTACGACGCTTTTGGCAATTTAGCCACAGTTACCGACCCCGTAAGTGGAGTTACTCAGATGGTTTATGATGATGCGAATCGTCTTAAGCAGAGAATTTTACCTGATGGGAAGGTGACGACTACTTATGAATATGACGGCTTAGATCGAGTGAAATCTATTGTTCACAAAAACGATCGCGGCGAAGTGTTGGCAAGCGTGAGTTACGAACGTATTGGGATTGGGGAACCGACGAAGATTACTCGCGAGGATTCGTCGTATGTACTGTTGGAATATGATGAATCGCTACGAGTGAAAAAGGAAAGCTATTATGATGCTTCTGGGGTGTTGCAAGATGAGACGACTTACACTTATGATGCTGCTGGTAAAAGACTGGTGGAATCGAATACAAATAGAGGTAGTCGCTCTTTCAATTATCAGCCTGGATATCAATTAGATACTGTGGCTGAAGTGGGTGAAACTGAAAATTATGATTACGATAGCAATGGACGATTGACGCTAATTGAGCGGGATGGTAAGACGTTGGATTTACAACATGATACCTATGACCGTTTGACTGAGGTGGATAATAAAACTACTGGGGAAACAACCCAGTATATCTATGATGGTCAAGGTAACAGGGTGAAGGCAGTAGAAGGCAATCAAGAGCGTCGATTCTTGGTAACTCCAGCAGGGGGAAGTGGGTTGGAATCGACTGATTTGATGACTGATGCTAATGGGAATTTAATTAGCAATTATATTTATGGTGGTTCTTCAAGTCCCTTCATGCGATTAGATGCTAGTGGTAATCCTGTTTACTATCTCACTGATGCGATGGGGACGGTGATTGGATTGGCTGATGGTAATGGTCAGGAAGTGGGGGATTTTCGCTATGATAGTTTTGGCAATTTGAGAAATGCGTCAGGTGTGGCTGCTAATGCTGGGGTAACAAGTGGTGATTTCCGGTTTCAGGGTCAGTGGTTGGAGTCGGAGAGTGGGTTGTATTATATGCGAGCTAGGGATTACGATCCTAAGACGGGGTTGTTTTTGAGTCGCGATCCGGTTGAGCCTACTGAGCAACAGATTGAGGCTTTCAATCCCTATCAGTTTGCGTACAACAACCCCTATATCTACAGCGATCCGAGTGGGATGATTTCTATTATGGAAATTCAAGCAGCTTATACAGTAGAGAAGATTCTCTACTCTATTGAGAATCGCACTAAACAAGAAATCTATGAACGATTTAAAGATAAAGCTGTAGAAGTAGCAGGCGATGTTTTCTGGAGTGTTTTAAAAACTTTTGCGCCCATAAACTCTCCACTCACAGACGGAGTAAGAGCGATGAATAATGCTCTGGACGCAGGCGTAGAGTTTGAAAGAAAGTTTAAAGGGCAGGTTCGTGATATGTTCGCTGATGCTGGCATAAATTTAGATCAAGTTTTTCTAGAAGTTGGGGTAACTCAGGACGGTCAAGCAACTGGTAATTGGATCAATTTCCCTAATATTGAGGCCAAGGTCCGAGCGGGAGAGCGTCGACCTGATTATGTACTTACTCCTCCTGGGAATCAACCTCGTGGTCGAGGTGTTCAAGTCACTGGCGGACCTCAAAGGAGTTACCTGATTGGAGATATCAAACTTCAACTTAAAACGATTGTAAATACGTACATAGGAAGTGGGGGAAAAGCACCTGAAAATGCTGGACAATGGGATGCTATAGCCAACTATGCGAGAAAAAATGGCTCTAGAGTTGCTGGATTTGTCACTTTATTTGGAGATTATGAAAAAGGAAGGCAACAATCATTTGAGCAAATAGCACAGAAAGCTGCTCTTAGAAAAGGATTCACAGTTTTCATTGTTTCTATTTTGCATGGAGTCGGATACTCTAAAAGATAAAAAATTTGAATAATTAATGTCAAGTATTATGGTTTATCAACCTCATCCACGCTTTTTGAAACTCTATCAAGCTATAGATTTCCAGGATATAGATTTACTTAAAACCCTCCTATCTAACAAGCAATACCTCGTTCATCTTGACTGGGATGAAGATCGAGAAGATTATGAAACCTTGTTAGAGCAAGCAGTCGCAATTGGGAACTTAGCTATCGTTCAAATTTTGCTTGAGAAGGGCCACAATCTGCCATATTGGTCAAGGTGTCTTGGAGTAAGCATTGCGCTAGCCGCAAATTTAAACAATTTAGAAATCGTCCAAACATTGATTGATGCTGGTGCTGATGCTAATACAAAAGTTAGGGAACCTCCTATAATTCCTGCTGCTGGAACAGGAAATATTCAACTGGTTCAACTGCTAATTTCATCAGGGGCTGACGTTAATTCTGTTAGAGAGGAAGGAGTTACTCCATTGATGACAGCTAGTATTTCTGGTTCTATCGAGATAGTGAAACTATTGGTTGAGCATGGTGCGAGAGTTGATGCAACTCTTGTTGATGGCTGGCAAACTGCCTTACATTTAGCTCGCTACTATAAACATGAAGATGTATGTCAATACTTGGAAGCTCATATATAGATGTTTTAAAACAAGAATTGGCTCAAATTTCAGTTAGGCATAGTCTAGCATTGATACAGACGGACTAAAAACAACCTACAGCTACAACGCACAAGGTCAACTGCGTTTTCAAACCGCACCAGACGGTCAAGTAACAGAATTTGACTACGACTGCTTCGGTAACATTAACCGCATGGTGGATAGCCGAGGTAACGAAGTTAAAACTGATTACGACCTCAATAACAGAATCAAGAAAGCAACAACCACATTTACCCTCAACGGTCAAACTTATACGCAATGGATGGAGTATGACTGCGACTCCGAAGGTAAAACCATTGCCAGCCGCACTTCTATCGGTAATAATCAATCGATGAGTTACGACGACCTGGGACGGGTGACATCAATGACAGATGTATTTGGAAATACCACCTCCTATCGCTACAACTTGCCAACCTCCGGGTCAAACAACACAGGAGTCACGCGCATTGATGAAATTACCTTACCCGACAACACGCCAACAAATAGCAGCGACAATCCGAAAGTCATTAAAAAGTACGACTCTGCCAACAACTTGATTGCGGAAGTCTCGACTACTGGATTAGAAACCCGTTATACCTACGATGAATTAGGCGGTTTAGCAGAAACAATTCTACCGGATTCTACGCCGACTTGGGATGACAACAAGAGAATCAAAACCGAATATTCAGCCGCCAGTCGCATCAAAACTCAAACAGATATTTATGGAAGTAAAGATGCCTATTTCTACAACGACATCGGTCAATTAATCCGTTCAAAAGATGTTCTTGGTAATGACACCACCTACACCTACAACCAAGGCGGACAAGTTGAGTCAGTCACCGACTTCAAAAATCGTACAACTCGCTATGTTTACGATGAATTCGCGCGAATTAAAGAAACAATTTACTTCGATAACTCTCGCTTATCGCTGACCTACGACTCACAGGGACGGCTAAAAACCGAAACCAACGAACTCAATCAAACCACCACTTACGAATACGATGCTTACAGCCAAATCAAAGCTGTTATTAATGCTTTAAACGAACGCACGGAGTTTGAATACGACAAGCGTCGCAATTTAGTTCGAGTTACTGATGCACTAGGTCGCAGCATTCGTTATAAATACGATGAATACGGGCAGAAAGTTGAAACAACTTTCCAAAATGGCGATAAAATATTGATGGGTTACGACCAGTTCGGTCGCATCACCAGCGTCACTGATGAGAATTTACACACTACCAAACTACTCCGGGGGAAATTGAGGCGCGGCAGGTTTTGCATACGTTTGTGCGGGAAACTGATGCGCTGGTTGACCTTTATGTGGATGGGGAGGTGATTTCTACTACTGGGGAGCATCCTTTCTGGGTGCCTGATTTGGGGTGGGAGGACGCTATCCGTTATTATTATCCCTCTGAGAGATTCTTTCGGATTGATGTTGATGAACAGCGCGCAACACCCATCTTGTTGAATTAAGTAATCGCAGACTAAAAAAAATATTGAGGATATTAGGTTAGAGATTGGGCGATTACGGCTGACCCTCAATGCGCGGTGCTTTTTGCGGATGCAAAGCACCGCGCATTGGCGATGAATATTTCAAGCAGTATCCGAGTACAGCCCATTTGAGCCATCGCGAAGCTTTGGGCATAAAATTTTGCCCTCAGATGGACTTTCAGAAAGTTCCCTCGCAACTGCTGCTAATCCTCTCTCGCTACCAAAAACCCAACATCGATCGCAAACGAACTTCCCCCTGTACAAAGACAACCTGCACAGTATAAAATTTAACATAATATCGCTCTACAAACAGCCATGACACCCACAGTAACCATCCAAGAATTAGCTTTAGCCCTGACGGCCAAAAACCACTCTCCCACCCTCCTCAACTCGGATTTCCTCAAATACAGCGGCATCGTCCCCGCCGATTGGGAACTCGCCCGCCCTCCCGTTTTCAGTCCCCAAATCTCTCAGGTTGCCTTCACCAACGGCATCAATATCGTCGCCCAATCGAACGCCATCACCTTCATCGAATCTCTCTCTACAAAATCACAAGAAGACGTAAAAATTCCTGCCATTATCCGCAAGTACGTTGAAGCACTACCCCGCACCGACTATCAAAATTTGAGCATCAATCCGAGAAGTTTCGTCACCTTTGAAGGGGGAGATGAAAATGCGGCCCGCGAGTACATCACCTCCACTTTATTATCAAAAGGAACTTGGTCTGATGTGGGGAAAGCTCCGGTCAAAGCTGCCGTTAATTTAGTTTACTCTTTAGAACAAGGAGAACTCAACTTGAGCGTTGCCGAAGCTATGCTGCAACTGCAAGAAGCCGAACCAACTCCCGCAGTATTGTTCTCCGGCAGTTTCCAATACGAAATTACCGGGGAATTAGAAGGCGAAAAACTGCAACACTTGTACAAACTTTTGGAAAATTGGCAGCCGGATTTAGAGGCTTACAGGGAAATTGTCAACGAACGGTTTTTGGGGAAAGAAGTTGAAAAGTTGCCATCTGCCGCGTAAAAGATAAGAAGGTAGGGGCGTGAGCTATTGGAGCCTCAATCAACTTCTTTCAACCGCTCCATCTTCATCGCAGTTCGCTCTGATTTCCAAGGCGTGAGTCCCTACCCGGACACTTCTTTCAACCCATCCTCCAGCAGCATCCGTACGATATCTACTTTCTTGCGTCCTGTCTTTGCTGCCAACACCGACAGTTTGCGGTGCAGGGATTCGGACATATCTACAGTAAACCTGACCGTCGCTTCTTTATCGGGTGCTTGCAGTTTGCTTATCAGGCTAGGCTCCTTCGCTGAAATACACTCATTGCTAATTTAGCCGCAGACCGATTTAAATTTTGAGCGCGGTTATAGTAATTTTCAATATAGTGAGTAGTTTTTTCATAGAGAGTTTGTTCGCTAATTTCACCTTGAGTGAGTTCGTAACTCAGAGTGTCTGAAATTCGCATCGGATAGATGAGAGTGCCATCAAAACGCACCATTTCCTCTTTGGTGCGTCGCATAAAATGTTGCTGACGAGAAGCAGGAGGGTAAGTGTTAAAAGCGTCATAAGTTGACAAGACTTCTGGCTCTAATAACCGCCACAAATAATAGTAGGGAAAATCCTTCCCCTGATGAGGGGTTGCTGTCAGTAACAATAAATGCTGACAAGTCCATTCTAATTGGCAGTTTTCATCATCGTTAATTCCGACCAAAGCTTCTGCCAGTTGGTAGCGTTTAGTTTTGCGAATATAAAAGTCTGGTTCGCGATCGGCCGAGAGTTTGTGAGCTTCGTCAAATATTACTAAATCATAGGGAATTACTGGCGACTCTTGCAGACGCGAAAACATTCGCTCTCCTGCTAAAGTATCAACGCTAACAATAAGAAGGTTGCTATTTTCACCAATAAAGGGATTAGTAGATTTTGCTTCGTTGCCAGTGGCAATGCGAAACGGCAGACTAAATAATTTGTTCATTTCCCGTTGCCAGTTTCCCAATAACCCAGCCGGTGATACAATGAGAACCCGGTGAATTAACCGACGCGATAGCATTTCGCGAATGTAGAGACCTGTCATAATGGTTTTACCAGCACCGGCATCGTCAGCAAGGAGAAACCGCAGTCGCTGATGTTGCAGTAAATGTTTGTAAACTGCAATACGCTGGTGGGGTAAGGGTTCAATAAGTGAGGTTTCTGTGGCGAAGGTCGGATTAAATAAATAACCGTAGGCCAGACGCTCTGCTTCTGCAACTGCCCAAACTTTTCTGGGACTGGCTGAAAATTTAATCATAATATTTGTTCGCGCCTGTTCCTTCAGTTTTTAATTTCTCATCCTTCATAGGAAAGATAAACCATTCTGCCATTGCGATTCCCTAAAAAAAATCTAAAGGTTTAATAGGTTTAACTGTTTACGCAACTGTTCAACATTCTTGATTTGGCTCCAGTCCACATCAGCCTGTTGTAACAGAGAAATCGCCACACCCATCAAATGCTGAGGATACACTCGTTCTGCTGGTGGCACAGCTTGGGCGTTGTTGTCCCTAATAAGTCTGGCTGTATCTGCTAACCATTCATGCTGGTTGCGAGTAATTTTGAAATTGACCGCTACCAGTTTCTCCTTGGAATTAGCCCCTGTCGCAGCTTCAACCGGAGGGTCAAGAGCGGGTACCCTATCAGCTTCAATATCTACTGGTGCTGGTGACTGCTTAATTCCGGAAAACTGGCTGAGCTTTCCCATCCCCCCCATTTTACTTTTAGGTTTGTTCACGACAACCTCCACAATTTTTTGCATTCTTTAGCTAAAAACCGATAAGATGAAGCACCGGAGGACTTGGCAGCATAGGCGGTGACAGGCTTTTGCTGAGCAATGGATTCTGCCACAGCAATGTTGTCAGGAATCACCGTATGCAGCAGCCGATAGTCCAGTTCCACAGAAGCCTCAACCAGCAAACTGTCAGCTTCCTGGGTTAACAACAAGCGCGACTTATAGCGAGTCCGTAACACCTCAATTGGCACTCCTGTTTGCTCCCCTCGAATTAATTCCACCGCTTCCGACAACCCTTTGAGGGCAGCCGGTTCGCACAGAGTCGGAATCAACACGCGATCGCACGCCAACAAAGCCTGTACCGAAACAGAGGAAAGCCCAGGCGAACAGTCCATCAGGCACACATCAAACCCCTTCAGCTTAGAGAGGGCTGGGGTGAATAAATCATGAGGTGACTGCAACTGGAACAGTCCCAAATCCCCCGGAATCAGCCACAGATTTTTTACCTCTGTATTTAATGGCTCTACGTTATCCCCCTGAAGCCAATCTAAAGCTGTCGGCTGCTGACCGTCTTGGCCTAACCCAAAACTAAGGGTGCGCTGCCCATCCAAGTCGAGCAGCAGGACGCGGCACTTACTTGCAGCGAGGCAAGCTCCTAAGTTTAAAACTGTGGTACTTTTCCCCGTACCGCCTTTGAAATTGAAAATAGCGACCTTTAACATAAAATCCTATTAAGGTCTAATCATCATTTAGCTTAACACTTTTATATGCTTAAGTGTTAAAGTCATAAACTGTTAAACGTCTAATAGGTTTAACAGTTTATGAGCAAGTCTGAGGTCAGCCGCAGATTGGCAGTTACAGCACGAGTAAGGTAAGTAGGTAGGCGAAACCCGTTTCTTGATGAAACCGGGTTTCTAGGGTGTACTTCATAAACCTGCAATTTGCTGCTTGCTGTAAAATCTGGGGTTTTTTGTCTGACTGGTTAGACCCAAAGTCAACTGGGGCGATTGCTCTTTTGGGTAACGATCAAACGATCAATCGCTAGCTTGCGGTAATTGGTTAAACAGTTAAACGTATTATACCTTTAGCTGTTTAGATGAATATCCCATAACTGGCTTTTCAGGCAACTGAAGCGATGTCGCGCTGGGGCATAGCGTTCCGTTAACTGCGATCTCCGTGCTACCGTATGCTGATAGCTCAACAAATGCCTTGGCTTTCTTGAGGCGATCGCACCACCCTCAGTTAGGATATCCGCGATCGCACGGCTGCCTGCTCTCCCTAGATAACTCAATCGTATAGGGTCAAGGTTGAACCGCGGATAATGTTATTCAGGGTGAAGGTTGCACGGTCAGAGAAAGCAAATTCGACTTCTTTTTCGGGCGCGTTAAGTTAAGTAGGCGCTGTAAAACGCAATTATGTAAACGATTGTAAAGTATCCCAATTCCCTAAGCGTGGCTAAGTCAGCCCTGTTTACATACTGTTACATAGTTGAGTTTAATTCCGCCTACCTACTTAAACTTTCTCTTAATTAATTCCTTTAAAAGCTTCACAAGCAACAAAAATTGAAGGAGAAACGGCAGCATCTGTTGATGCTCCCGCACTTGCAGCAATTTCTAGGGGCCAGTCAAACTTTTTTTGTTGTGATTGCACTAATTGTCCGACAATTAAGAGGAATTCCTAGAAGTGCTGTTCTGACAATTTCACAGGTCGTCCTTTGAACGCTGTTACCTCAGATTTAACGCTCTTGTTGCCACAGCCTCTGCCACTGACTTCTCACCCGGTGGCGGTGTACCTTTCTCTGTTGGCACCCGGCTCACAGCCGACGATGCGGCAGTCTCTTGATGCGATCGCGTCTTTGCTGACGGAGGGGCAGTGCGACGCGATGACGCTGAATTGGGCGACGCTGCGCTACCAGCACACGGCTGCGGTGCAAGGGGCATTGATAGCACAGCACTCTCCGGCTACTGCTAAAAAGATGATGTGTGCTCTGAAGCGGGTGTTGAAAGAATCACTGCGGCTGGATTTGATGAGCGCGACTGACTATGCCAAGGCGATCGATTTGCCTAAAATTAGGACATCTGACAAACTCAGGGGGCGGGCCTTGAGCGCTGATGAAATTGCCACTCTGTTTGAGGTGTGCCACAATGACTCGACTCCGGCAGGCGCTCGCGATGCGGCTTTGCTGGCGATTCTGCGGGTGGGTTTGCGCCGGGCTGAAGTGGTGAAGCTGGAATTGAGGGACTTTAATACTCGCACGGGTGCTATGAAGGTACGAGGCGGTAAGGGGAACAAAGACCGCACGGTGTACCTTCCTGGGGATGCTGTGAAGGTGGTGGAAGATTGGCTCGTGGTTCGGGGTCTGGAAGCGGGAGCGTTGTTGTGTCCGGCCTGGAAGATGGGTCGGATACATATCAGACCGCTAACACCCCAGGCGGTATTAGTGATTTTGCAAAAGCGGGCAATAGAGGCGGGGGTGGAGTCGTTTTCTCCTCACGATTTCCGCCGGACTTTTTGCTCGGATTTGCTAGATGCTGGAGTTGATATCGTGACTGTGGCGGAGTTGGCGGGACATTCTTCGCCTGCAATTGTGGCTAAATATGACCGCCGAGGAGAGGAAAGAAAGCGGCTCGCTGTGGAGCTGTTGTCGATTCGGAACAAGCGTTGAACTGCCAACAAGCGACAGTAGTCTTGGAGTGCGAATTGACTTCTAGGCTTATAGATGAGGCTGGGAGACGGAGCGAATGAGAGCGATGTACAAAGCTGCTGAGGCTGAATATCACCGCGTTATTGAGGGGTAGTTGTTCATCGTCTCCACTTCACCTATAAAGTATTCTGCCAAACCCTAGAGGCAGACAAAATATTTCACTCCTCAAGCCGTCACGGAGCAAGAGTTTCAGGCGTTGATTATCCATTAACTCCCTGATTCTTTCAGTCAAGGCGTCAAACCTTTATCCGGCTTAGGTTTCATCCACTTGGGTATAATGCTCAACTCTAGGGTTGATCCGTACTACTTTGCATCAAGTCCCACAGCGCGCATTAACGAATTTCGGAAACCCGTCAGGTTTCCAGCCCAACAGAGAACAATAAAATGTCTGTACTCCAATCCCATCCATCGCCTAAAATATCAGCAGGCTCTAAAAATCCAAGTTTACGATGGCACGGGGGTAAAAATGCGCCCCGCCCAAGGTGGACGGCTGTGGTTTTTACTTGTCTTACCTGCTGTTTTACAAATTAGTGCATTGTAAAACATTAAGTAGAGATAGTAAGACATTAAGTAAAACAAACTGTCAGACTTTGGTAAGACAGTATGACGTTGTTGGTTTTACACTTTTAGCTAGGGGAATAATTTTTGGGTTATGCGGTGGCGACCCGGACATCAGACTGTATGACGATCGCCTTTAACCTCGCTGTTAAGTTTGCTTTGGTTCCAGGCGCGTCCGTGCCTTTCAACTTGGCGAGCGAGCGCAACGATGGCAACGGCATTTTATTGAGCGCTTGCTCAGTATCCCCTTCTTGTAGCGCTTGCTCAATATTGTCTCCCTGCAAGGGTTCTGGCTCGGTCAATTCAATAGGTGTAACTTGAACATCAACCACCGTATCGGTTTTATCCGGGCGGGGAGCATACGGTGCAGTGGGTTTGGGTTCAGATACAGGGTCGGTGGCGTTTGGGGGTTCAAGAATGCCAATTGTTTTTGAGCCAAATTTGACTATCAAAGCATCTTTGAATGTGCCGATTTGCGTGTCATCAACGTGGTGTAACATCATCAAAGCTGTATCAGGGACAGTGCAGATTGAATCGCCTGCTTACAAATAACAGTGGTGAGCGGCGCCAAGATATTTTACCGTTTTGAAAAATGTGCTTGGCAGGACTGAACCGCATTTGCTGTGGTATTGGAGTTCACCTTGCTGTTGTAGGGCTAGCAGCGCCGTCTGAATCAGCATTGTGTGTCGCATATTGATTTTTCTAACTGAAGTTCCCCCATTGACAAAAGGCGTATTGATGGAGTAGCAAGCTTTTGAAAGATGTAGGCTCCGGTTTTACTGGGTACAAATTAGGGGAACACCCAGCAAATCCAAAGCTTTTTGTTGCACGATTGTCGGTTGAGTAATCTTGTCAAAAACCCAACTCGCACCCTCAATGCTTCCTACAATTTCATTATGGGCGATCGTACCTAAATCAGCTAGTAAAGTCTGGAAGCTATGCACTGGTAAATTATCGGCAGTCCGCTTAGTCCTGGCTTTAGCCTTAGTCCGATCGCTTTTGGTTGCCTTTACCACAGATGTTTGTTTGTGGTGAGCCGATTCCCAATCGTCTTCATCAAACAGCATTGGTGCTAATCGAGAACGCATCTGGTATTCTACGTAATAGGCTAACATACATAAAAACACGTGAACCCTAACTCGATCGCTGTTGCGGTGGTAAATCGGTCGCACCTTTAAATCCACAGTCTTAAAACTCCGAAAAGCCTGCTCTACTTGAGATAGGCTTTTATACGCCCTCACCGTTTCTGTTGCCGATAAAAGCTCAGACTCGACTGAAGTCCGAATCACATATAACCCATCTAATGCAGCTTCGCTGTCAATACTTTGCGTGTTTCTTTCGTAACTAAAACTGTTCTCTTGAATATCCAGCGTGAAATGCTTGGCAACTTTGTAAAGATTCACCACCTTTCCCACTTTCAGGGCAATATTTGATGCCCCTGTTAAACGCTTTTTCTGTCTCGTTGTCGCAGCAACTATTTTGGATAGTTCTTTTTCAGTTGCTTGCAACAATTCTGATCGGGTTTTGGCTCGCTCTGCTGCTAGCAGGGGATTGCGGCAAGCAATTAACCGTTCTCCCGGATAGTCCTCTGACGAGATTTCAGCGATGTTTTGTTCGTCAAATAAAGATAGTTGAATCGATTCTTGCTCGACCAAGCTGCGGATTTGTACCGCACGCAGGGCGCTAATCCAATCGAAACTACGATTGGCGGTTTGAAAATGTTTTTGAATTGTGGTTGAAGAAATGATGCCTCGATCGCCCACCCAAATTATTTTGGCAATCCCAAATCTTTCTTTGAGCTTGGTAATTTGATTGCTTAAGGTTTTTGGGTCAGCAGTATTGCCCTCAAATACTTCAACTGCGATCGGGCAGCCAGAAGCATCGCACATTAATCCAAATACAATCTGCAATTTACCTCTTTTGCCATCCCGATTGTAACCGTACCGGGCTAACGGGCAAGTTTTGCCCTCAAAGTAACTGCTCGATACATCATACAGCACCAAGGTTGATGATGCTAAATGAATGGAAGCCAAATTATTCTCGATCGACTCTTGTCTGGATAAGAGCCAGTCCATTGCCAAATATAATTCATCTTCATCGGCACCCTCGATTCCCAAAATTTTGCCAATACTTGAGAAACAAGTTTCGTCGTTGAATCCTCTGGCTGTAGCAAGTTTCGAGCGCGGGTCGATAATTCTGGCGATTATCATCGCCAATACTAATCTTCTGTTGCGGCTATTTTCGGAACTAATTAAATTGTGTAAGCCAGTATTTTTCAGGCTGCCCAATACTGCCGCTACGTGGCCGTGCGGGCGGGAGCGAGTAATTTTAAAAGAGTCAGGTAAGGAGGCGAGCGTGACGCCACCTTTTAACAAGGCTTGCAGACCATTTACGGCATGGTCTGGTAATTTTGATAAGTTTGCCAGGGTGCGTTTACGTACTTTTCCACCTTCGCGGTAGGACTCGCGAAGCAGTACGGCTGGCGGAGAATTTCTGTTTGGAACACGTTCGATATACATGGCTACTATTATGCCACACCTGCCGATCAGGTAATCTTAAGACAATCTTAAGATACATGGGTACGAGAAAGGGTGCAAAAAGCTGACTTTTACTTGCAGCGTAGGGGTTTGCTAGATTTGAACATCCCTTCTACGGGGGGAACTTCAGTTCTAAGCTCGGTGTGGCCTATGGTGTCTGGGTGTCTTACTTCTTTGTCTTACCTAGTAGCATTAAGTAAGACTATTGTCTAGCGTTTGCAAGACCAATTTGTCTAGCACTTGTAAGATAATTTGTTAGACATAAGAGGGGTGTATGACAAGTAACCGTATAACAGATTCTGCTTATATGTCATACAAACAGCGACTGATGTTATACAATGGCGTCATACATATATGACCGAGGTAAGACAATGGCTTCGACATCATTAACTTTTCGCTGTCCAGATGAAGTGTTGGAGGCGATCGACAATCTAGGGAAAAAGCGTTATCCGGCGGCGAATACTAAGCACGGGTGCGATCGCTCTAAGACTTTAATCGACATTATGCGGGCGGGCATCGAGGCGCTAAATGATGGCTCTGTTGTCTTACCCGCACCCGAAGAAGTCAGACAGCCGTCTGACGTAAGACAAAAATTGTCAGACAGTTTGTTAGATGCGCGTATTACAGAAATTGTTGAGCGTAAGACAGAACGATTACAAACAGCGCTGGCAGAATTGAGGGCTGAACTGGTGGGGGAGTCAGTCGCCGTGCGAGAAAACAACGACAGCGAATCTCTTAGGCAACAACTCGCGCAAACACAAGAACAACTAGCAATAACCACACAGGAATTTGAAGAGGCTAAAACTAATAATCAAAGGTGGAGGGACGCTTTCAAGGAATTGGAGGGGGAGAGGGATAATCTTGAAGGGCAAGTAGGGGCGCTTCGCGATGAAAACCAGCGATTACAGACTGACATACGAAACTTGCAGCAAGAACCGAAGGAAACCGACGCCGACTTTGCCAAGCTCCAAGAATCAAGTGCATTAGTAATCAACAATCTTCGCGAAGACCTGCGAGTATTGCAATCGCGCCTTGCAGAAGAAAGGGTAGAGCGAGAAAGTCTGCAAAAACAATTGGATAATGGAGCCGAACAGAATCCAGCCTCTACTAACACACAGCAACCAGCGGCCGAACTGGGATTACCAGAGGCCGCCGACTTGCTCAACCAGTTGAAAGCCGAACGAAAAAAATCAACCACAACGCTCGCAGATGTTGAGACAATCTTAGAAATTCTTGGGAGTGATGATGAAGATTGATTTTACTTGGATTGAGGATGAAGCCCAGAGAGCGCAATTGATAGCACTCTGGGCAGCGGGCGATAGGAGTGCTTATTTCAAGCTGCACGATGCTATGTACCTTAAGCAACTAGGGATTGAAGCATTCCCTACAATTTTTCATCAGCCTAACCCTAATGAGAATTACTACGGTGATGAGAGCTATCAAAGTAAGGACTCCTATCTTCCTGGATAATCAAGAAGTTCTGAGACGACACATCCCAGGATATTAGGAACTTTCCCCGGTAAATACCGGGTTTTTTTCTGGGTTAGCTATCCGATCGCCCGATCGCCCAAACAAAAAAACCTCCGACCGAAATGTCAGAGGTTTTTTACACGATGGGTAATTTGCAATTGGTAATTGGCAACGGGGTGAAATGAGCAGCCGAACAGAAACTTACGCTAAGGAATTGATTAGTCGTTTTGAATACTGCGCTTGCCTCTTATAAACCTGTACCAATTGATCTGTCTGAAATTAAAAAGCCTCAAATCCTTACTGTGCCATACAAAAAAGCTGTACCAAAAAATCTATGCTCTAATTGGTACAGTTTAATTTTCAACTCTTTAAGTTTTTGAGAGACAAAAAAGTAGTTCCCAGAATGCTTATCCAGTAAAACTTTCAGCCTTAACGTAAGTTTCTGTACGACTGCTCATTTACCCCCGGAGATTGGCGAATAGTATTAGCAACTCTTCCCAAAAATTGGGATATCCACGAGTTGCTTCAGTCTCAAGGGGGCTATGGCCTAACCCATATCTGTAAACTGGAGCGGTTAGAGCGAAACCCCTTCCCTGTGGACGATGCGCGCGACCAGTTAGAAGCATTTTCCTATTACCTTTCATTTGCCAGAGGACTGTGGCTTGCTCCCATGCTAATTACTGGTTTTGATGCACAGGGAAAGCAGGTTTTTGATGAGTGGTCAGCTTGTCGCGCCGACTCTTGGCAAAATACTTATACGTGGTTTTCTACGGATTCAACCGACCTAGTTGAAGCCTTTCCTGGTTTTATGCGTCGGTGGCAGAATAAGAACTGGCGGGAGGTAGTGCAAGAGTCTATTCACTGGTATGTGGAGAGTAAAAAGCAAGCTGGAGGAGTAAATGGTTCGATTGTTTTACAGCAGGCAGCATTAGAACGACTGGCATGGGTCTTGTTGGTAGAAGATAAACGCAGCCGAGCGTCAAAATGGGTTTCACAAACTCCCAGGCGCTGATGAAGTGAAACTCTTGCTGTCATATTTGGGGATAGACTTAAAAATCCCAGATCGCTTAACTAACTTGATTCAGCTAGCGAATAGGCAAAACTGGATTGATGGCCCACAGGCGATAACTGAAATACGGAACGCAATCGTTCATCCTAACCCAAAAAGCCGTCATAAAGGATGCGGAGCTTCAAAAGAAACCAGAGCAGAGGCATGGAGTCTAGGTCTGAAATACCTGGAGTTTGCCCTGCTCAAGCTATTTGATTATCCGTATGTTTAGCTCTCTCACGCTTGATGCCAACTGGCTTGAGATAAGGAGCGATATGGAGAATCTACCCCTGAAAGGAGAAAGAGGGTGGTTACAGGCGATTCTGAGAGGAGTTTTTTAGGGTGATCGCGAAGCTGGCAGAGTCTGATCGCACCTCAATTATTCAAGAGCCTGCTTTAATAACTCTCACAAAGCCCTCAGACCTAGTTGCAGCCATTACTACTTTGCTATCAAAATAGTTTACTATCTTTGGAAAGAAATCACCAAAACCCTATTTATAACAAGTTAAACCAACGCCTAATAATTTGTCACGCCCAGCTTTCAAGCTATAACGATATCAAACTAGCAAGTAGCACCAATGTTCGTAGTTAGCCTTTTGTCGAGAAAAGGAGGTTCGGGAAAGACAACCCTGGCCGTCCACTGGGCAGTTGTTGCCGTAAAGTGCGGCTTGAGTGTCGTATTGGCAGACATGGATTCCCAGAAGTCCTCAGCATCTTGGTTTAACAAGCGAGAAGCTGAAACCCCGCTGCTGATACAGCCCCAACCGTACAACATCTCTGACCACATTCAAGCTTGCGGCGACGGTGGTATTAACCTAGTGCTGATTGACACTCCCCCTGACATTGACACAAATGCCGTCCATGCGGCTAGAGTCTCAGACTTGGTAGTAATTCCGGTGCGGCCTTCTGTACTGGACTTGGAGGCGATCGCAGGTACGGTGGAACTGATACGAGGCATAGGCAAGCCCGCTGTATTCGTCCTCAACCAAACACCACCCAGGCCAGGCGTTACCGATGAAGCTAAAACCGCCCTAGCTGCCTACGCTTTGCCCATTTGTCCTGTGGCATTAGCCTCTCGCATTGCCTACTCACGCGCCTTGATTGATGGTCGGGTAGCTTCTGAGATTGAGCCAAGGGGAAAAGCCGCGATAGAGATTAAACAAAGTTGGAACTGGATTGCTCAACAGTTGAAAGCAGGGAGTAAGTAATGCCCAAGAAGAAACCAAGTTTATCCGATTTGACACTCTCCAAGGGGACAACCACAGTACAAGCACCGTCCTCCACGACAGAAGCTGAACCCAAACGCAGGGGGCAGACGTTACGGTTAGATGAAGGGGCGTGGAAGCAACTCAAGCACCTGGCAACTGACTTGGGGAAGCCTTCTCACGATTTGCTCATAGAGGCCGTCAACGATCTGTTTAAAAAATATGGCAAACCGCCGATCGCTTAAACTTGCACTCCTCTATCAAGCATCAACCAATGGTAACGCCAGCTTGGTCGCACCTATCCGACCAAGCTAGACGACAAGCAATAAAGCTACTTTGCTATCAAAATAGCTTTATTAAAATTTGAGCTGGATTCTTTAATCTCAAAGTTAGAAACAAATTTTAGCTCCACCAAAACTCCAACTTTACATATCAAAGTATCTTGCTATCAAAATATTAAGGCTTGCTATCAAAATATTAAAGGAGAATCCCCTGACGGGGTGACAACGCCTCTGAAACCTTTATGGGCAAAGCGTTGAGGCTTCTGAGCTTTCCTCAAGATAGCAGCGATTATACAAGAGCTTATTGAGAATTATGATAGTAGCGCTCGCCGCCGATCCTTATCGAAGCCCGAAAAAGTCGCTGCAGCTACGCCAGCCGCAGGCATCGCACGCACATATCTTTTTTGACGTAGCTTAACTCAAACCTTTACAAGTGTATGTCTTTCAACTTGCTTGTCACCCCGTCAGGAGAATCCCTTGTAACCCGAATGGCACACGCGCTCCTGTGGGAATGTCAAGGCGATCGCACCGCCAAAGTTAAAGGCTCAATCCCACTTCTTGAAAGTGAGATACAGAATTGGGGAAATTTCTAGTCCGTACAGGTATAGAATAATTAGTCAATGCCAATATCTCTGCAATTAACAGAATTCTGATACCAAGGTGTGCCGAATGACCCAAAACCCCCTTATTCAAAGAGCCTTAAATTCCGCTAGCCTTGAAAATAAGGCTAAAATTGGCATCAATCCAAATCCTCTCACCTTTGAAGAATATGTGGAGCGAACCCCCGGAAAACTGGAGTTATACAACGGATTCCTCGGTAGCAGAAGCGATTTGAAAGATTCAATAGAACTTTTGCTGATCAGCCTCCAATGCTTTGGCTTAACTAACATTGTGTCACTGTTGCCGAAAGAATTGTGGTTGGAAGCTTTGAATTCTGCTTATCCAAGCGATGAAAAATAAAAAATGCTTCCCTTAACTTCAGAAAACTTAGAACAAAAGCTCACTCAACTGAGAGAATTAAGAAAGGAGTTTGAGACTGAACCCAAAGCGTCCAGTCTTTCTCAGCAAAACCTAAAGCAACTGTTGCAGAACTTAGAGAAAATGTCAGCCAAGATATCCGATTCCATCGGCTTGCAAGCTGAACGCCAGCAGTCCCAAAGTGAAAGCGTTTACTCATTTTAGAATCCATTAACTCTTTCAGATCGCCAATCAGAAGACGCGCCAAAAAACATTCTAGTTCTGATTCGGCTTCGCAAAGAAGACTTAGACAAAATACCAACTAAGCGGGATTGGGTAATCCCAGACACCTTATCTGATGCCACCGCTGATTTAAGGAAGATGACCGGACAAATCCTCCCCGAAAGCTGCAAATGCTCCGAATGGGCAGGCATAAGCCTCAAAGTGGAGAAAGTGGAATTGTTAAAACCAACGGCTGGTAAAATTGCCAAAGAATTGGCTGGGACTTGGGTGATTCGAGTTGCTATTTGTGATTGAAATTTTTATGGATTATGGATTAATAAGCAGCAGTTTATAGTAGTCTTCATGCGAGTAACAATTCTATCAGTCACTTTGGATGAAACTGCTGCCTCCGACATTCGACCTATCGATTATTGTTAGTCCAAAGATTCCTCTAAATCTTCTAATTCCTCAGATGAATCAACCGGATCTTTGGCACTAACCGCATACTCTTTGGCCAAAGTAGCAAAAGGAAAGGGAAACGGCAAAGAAATCTCATCTGCGAAATAGGGCCAGCGGTCTCTGAGACTATGGACGAAAAAAGCCAATTTTTCTGCATCTATTTCAGGGGAATAAATGACAGCTATCTCTAGGAGTTTTGGGTTCCCAGCTTGTCTGCTACCATTATCAAGCCGAGACTGCTTTTGTTGTAAGGTGTTTGTACCTTGTTCAGTAGTTAACGGCTTTCTCATGCTTAGATAAAGCATATATTTTTTATCATCACACACATCTTTCCAACAGAATAAACCGCTAGTTCTGCTACCGGGAGAACCCTTGACAATACCGACAGGAACTTCGCCGTCTGGAACTCGCAACCGCACAAACCACAAGCGATTTAGTTCTGATTCTGTCAGAATGTGTTGTTTCAGTTCGTGGGGTAAATCGTTGGCGGGTAGCTGGGGGTTTTGTAGCCACGTCAGCATTTTGCGGGCATTTTGCGCTTCCACCATGAAGAGTACGCGAGGTATTTTCTCATTTTCAACTGGTGTACTTAGGCAATCACGCAAGCAATCAGCAATGAATTTATTAAGCAACTGCTGTTCGCGTTTTTTATCACTAGATGACTGTTCTTCATCGCTGTCACCAATCGCTTCATCTACATAGGAATCAAAGTCCCACTTTTCAGTAATTAGGGAGCTAAGTCCGACAGGATATGATACCCATTTTTGCGTCCCGAATAAAGAAGGAGTAGTAACTTGTACGATTCCCTTTACGGGGTTAACTCGCACCATTAATGCAACAGTAGCAGGCGTGTTACTAGCCGTTGTTTTTCGAGTGCGACGCAGCACGCGGAAACAAGTCAGCCACAAATTTGGATCGATACCATCCTTTTCTAGGTCAATTAGAGGAGCAGGCAGAATTCCAAATTGTCGCAATAAATCCGAAACAGCTTTTTGCACTCGATTAAGAGTACCTTTAGGGACATATTGCTTACCCTCTTTATTTTGAGCTGTTACTGCGTGAATGTGTTGATTGACATAGCCAGCTTGCATCGCTCCAATTCTTAATGCTAACTTGGGATCTGACTCCGCTGGAAAGAATGATTTCTTAGGTTTTATTTCAATTAATGCACCGCATATTCCTTGAGATTGAGGGAGAGATGAAACAATCTGAGAAACGCGCTCATCGATTAAATTAATGCGCTGTTGTTGTCGGCTGTTGCCTTTGACTGAGGAATTTTTTACATCAAGTCTCTGCGTCAAATCTTGAACGTGCTGAGTTTTGATTAGCAAGGAACCGTAAGGGCTTTCATAGAGAGTCGGTTCTCCTTGGACTTCGGTAAGGGTTGTATAAATCTGAGATTCTCCTTTGGGTGATAAGTAAAGTATCTCGCAGATTTCAGCAATGAGCGCGTCTCGACATTCTTTGGTTTCCCAGAGTATAAGTATTGTATGCAAAGGGTTTTCAGTGGAACGAAAGACAGCGGGTACAGCGAATGTAGGTCGCAGCATAAGGGTAGATAAATCGTCACGTTTTTTAGGTGATAAATCACCTCGTTTTTTTGGGGTTCCCGGTTCCCAAAAAGGCACATATTTACTGGATACCTTAATTGCTTCGCCCACTCGCTGAAGAGGTAAATTTTCGCCAACCAACTTATTTTGAATTGCCACATCCAAGCTAGCTAAATCTCGTGGACTGACACCGCGAAGGCAAGGGAGTTTACCCCAGGAAGTATGGTAGGCGATCGCCACCTGTATCCCACCTGGTTCTTCTCCAAAGCTTGACCATTGATGTTTTGGGTCAGAGGCTAAAATATTAAGTTCAGGAAGTGGAGATTCGTTAATCTTTAGAAGCTCAGTAATCGCTCTTGACCATCTTGGTTCTCTCCCTTCTTGTGTTATCATTTGCTTGATTCGTAAAGGCATAAAACAGAACGGCTGGCGAACCCCATCTAACCACCGACGATTATCGCCAATATAAGCGGTAGCACCTCCATAGGGAAATTTATCGAAAGGCTTCACAATCCATTGTCGCATTGAAAGTTGATGGTAAATAATCGGGTCTTTGCGCCAAGGAACTGTTTGCAACTTAAAATTGATAACAAATGAGATATCTGATGTATCGACTTGTTTATTTCTCCCAATTAGCGAAACCGGATGAGGAGGCCATGACATTAGTTCAGAACCCTGATTGAGGCTGACAACTCGGTAGAATGTAAGTTCATACTGATTGTTATCACCAAAGCAAACTTTAGGATTTTTGAGAAAGTCAATAGTTAGGTAATCTGGAATTGCTTGGAAGCGGATATCATCGTAGGGTTTTTCTGGCGGATGCAGCAGAGAATAACTTTTAGGCTCTTCCCAATGCCAAGCATCATTATCTAGGTTTTTGAGACTCGACTCGACTTCCTCGTTTCCCAAACACTCACTAAACTCTTCTAGCAACCAATCTTTTATCAATTCTGGCAAGCATGAAAGGTCAGCAGCTTCTGTTGCAAATACCCAAGGCACAGATGGATGCTTCCAGCCATAACGAGCAGTTTGGATGATTTTTGGAAAGCTTGCAGCTACAATGGGGTCGAGAGAGTAGACTGGCACAGAGGGATAGCCTTTCCCAAGTAACTTGACGCGCTTTTGTGCCAGAGATTTAGCGACTTGTTGCCACGCAGTAGGAACAATTAGGGAAAAGAGATTGTATTGCACATCCTCCGTCATTTCCCAAGCTCCAGGTAGAATTGTTTTAATTTTGTTCATTTTTTTCATAGTGTAATTCCTTGGTTTCTTTGAGTGCATTTAAGAAAGCCCCGTAGAGCGATCGCGCTAAGGTTCTTTCACAAGATCGTTTTCCTTCCCCCTCAACCGAGAGTTGAAGTTCTTTGAGAATTCCAACTAAAAGTGAGGTGACATTGCTGTCGAATTCCCCTGCGGCTGAATTAGGTGCGAACTTGACATCCAAAAAATGAACGATACAAGGAACACCGCCACGCACTAAACGCCCAATGATTTGCCAGATACTAACTAATTGAGTCCAGCAAAGTACAGAACGTTCATCATCCGTCAACTGTCTGAAAGACATCGCTCGACAACTCAAATCGAGCATCTTTCCCACCGCATACTTGTAAAATTCGTTCTCAACATTCGACAGCGTGAGAGCGTCACCGCGCCGTTGCATGGGCTCGTAGAGATTAGAATTAGAAGCATTTTCTAGCGCCCAATTGTTAAGTTGCTGGACAGTGGTTTGCCAATCATCCGGGACAGGCATCGGCCGACACAGAAATACTGCTGCACCAAATGCTGCTATCTGGCTATTGTTGAGGATGTTATGACCCCGCTCTAAAGCCATTAAAGGAGCTACTACAATCTGAGTAGGAAGCTGATGCAAATCCCGAATTTTGCCCCGGCGAATTCCGCTCAAATTAGTTGGAGCATTATCACGACGAAGGACTTTAATTCGTTCCCCTTGTGGAATGACTTCGCCTACGATATTTTCAACACGGTAAACCGATTTCAAAACCGACTCAACCCATTCGGCTTCGTCATAACTGTTGGTAATGACCAGAACCCGATGGCGCTTATCCCACCGCTGGGGGTCAAGCTGTTCTTTATCTTTTAAGGTATCAAATAACAGATCGAGAAAGCTCTTAGCTTCTCCTGATTTATTACAGATAGCCTTAACCATTTCTTCAGCCTTCTTTTTCCGCGCAGCGGGTGGTTGTCCCGATAGAGCAATGTACCTCCCTGCGCTCTGCTGCGGCTTGAAGAAAAACTCACTTTCGCCAATTCCCGCATCGCCAGCTTTGTCATTATTCGGCGCTGGTTCTAGCAAGACTGTAGGTTTTTTCTGAATGTGATAAGCTGGGCTCCCTGGGGCATAACTCGTACCTGAAATCAGCACCGTATGGGGACCATTCCAACCATCAACAGCCCAAAGAGTGGGGAAATTTAAAAGCAAGTAGCGACCTACTCCCACATAGCGGAAATACTCCAATTTTCCCCCTATATTGCTGCGGCGATCGCGCGTATATTTAAAGCCTAAAATATTTCCCACAGGCGCAGATGGCAAAATCGGTAGATAATCGCGGGGCGGGCGATACACGAGAGAAAGACTGGTGTCGTGCAAATCAATAATGCTTGTCCCTATTAAAGCACTTAAATGATCGACCAGAAAAGCTAACCGATTCGTCAGCACAGCTACAAGAATAGCGAAGTATAAGTGGCCTGTAACTTCCTCAAACTTAATGTTATCTGTGATAGATATTCCCAAAGATTCAAGCCATCTATTTAGCCAGTCAGCCACTTCATCTAATACCACTCGCTCACTTTCTGCACTTAATATGGTAAGGGCAATCTCCGAAAGTTCTCCTCCCTTACGGCGGTTAAGGGGAGCTTGCAAAAATTTCTCTATTGTTTGCAATAGCTGTTTACGCCGCTGCCGTTCCTCTTCAGGTGGCAAACCCGCCTCAATCCGTTTTAGCCGTTGTTGGCTGCGCTCTTTACGGGTGAGTTTAATTTGGGATTCCTCATTTTCACTGTCTGAGTTCGGTTCAAGAATCTCGCGGATAATGTGAGCAAATACAGAACGACCAGTGAAAGGATTTGAACCTAACCATTCAACCAGTTTAGGTTGGCTGTGCAGTTTGGGAAGGATAATATCAGTGGCAATTTGAGCGTAATCGTTCGCTTTTTTAGCGGCGGCTACTAATTCTGCTCCCATACTGCGACGATCTGAATTGTAAATAGCAGTTGCAAATTTGATGCCAAGTTTATTTAATAATGAGTTTCCCGAAGCATCAACTAACACTTCATCAGGAGCAAAAGCTTCGTCAAACTGCACCTGTACCCGGTCAGCTTCGTCAATAAATAGAAAATTACATTCGCGGTAAACGACTTCAGCAAACGTAAATTTTTCATCAAAAATTTGACCGGGGACGCGGGTATGAATGAAGCTAGCGGTCGTTAATACCCACACGAAAGCTTGCGCGATGTCTTGTTCCAACTGATGGCGAGGACATTTGTAATAAAAAGGGCAAGTATATTTATTTTCTGTTTCGCCTTCCTCCCAATCTTCTAAATCCTCCGAGTTTATATCATTGTCTTTGTCTTTTTTGGTTGCAGTTACTTTTTGGTAAAGGTTGTGACAGGGTTCAGAACCAAATTCCCACTTATTCTCTGATTGCACTAAAGCGAGTAAGGGACAGACGGGACTAAACCAGCGCCATGCTGGATGAATCGCTCCTTGTTCAATTTGCTGACCCTTTGTGGCTAAAATGGGTTCGTAAACTTTTTCCAGTTGTTGGGAGCGCTCGCTCCCCCCCAATACGGGAGCCGCACGAATCCCCAATCCGTGCCAAAAGAGGGAAGCGAGGCGCACGGCTGCTACCACATCATTGACGATTAAAGCGCAGCGATATCCCTGTTTTGCCAAATGATAAATAAGAACTTCGAGCAGAGTAGATTTGCCGACATTTAATAAACCGACAATGTGGATGAGTTGTTCTAGTTTCAGTTCACAACCTGGAGAAAAATCATCGCTTTTATCGTCGTACAACCGTAAGGCAATCCCTTGAAGGCGGCTATAATAATTTTCTGGATCGTACCTTGATTTAGCCAGTTGACTATCCATTTCCTGGGCTGAAATCAGCAACTCGTCTAGTGTAATGGTATGAGCAGGATTCTCCTGAGTGCGCGTGCGGTGAAAAGAAACCTGTGATGAGGATGCTTGATGAGAAACAGCTTGGGGAATATTGATGGGAACCTCAATAGGAGTATTCCCTTTGTGGGAAATCTTAGCATACCAATACCCAGGATTTGCTAGTTTAATTTTTGTTTTTTTGTGCTGTGGGGTTGCTGATAAGGTTTGGCGATATAGCTGCCAGCGACGAGGGTAGGTACTTGAGGGAATTAATTGCGGGGATTGATTGATGTCCGTCAAGCTGTAAATTCTCAAAATTTCAGGGATGTTGATGTATTCAGAAAGCGAACGTTCCCATTGGTTCCCTTTGCGACGCACCAAATAAAAGCGAGCTTTTTGTACCAAGAACCAGTTGCTATCACTTTGTAAATTGATATCGCTTGGCAAATTGATATCAGTTTGCAGAAATGCAACCGGAAACCGATAACCCGAAAGTAGACCGGAGACTGAAATTGCAACTTCTTCCGGTGCTATTTCTTTCAATAAAGTTAGCCCTAATTCTACTTCTACAATCAGTTGGGCTATGCGCTGTATTTCTCGCTTCTGTACTTTTTGATCAACATCAGGTAGGTTAGAAATAACATGAGATTTTAAGTCGTCAGAGTTACGTAGAGCTTGGCGCAATTGTTGGCTCCAATTAGTGATGTCACGCATGGTTTCTCTCCTTTAAAAGTTTCTCAGCTTGAGAGATGATTTCACTGACAAGCTTCAATCGCAATCCACCCAGAGACGGTTCTAGTTGTTGGCGTACTACCCTGATTCGCAATTTTTCTTCTCTCTCATCTGGGAAGACAATAAAAATTTCTGTAAATTCAGAGCGACGTTGCAATTTTTCTCTAGTTTTCTGCAAACGCTCTTCATCTAAGTACGACCAATCTTTAACATCAATCGCCCAGCGGATTTTCTTGCTAAATTCCACAAGCAAGTCAAATTCATCAATCTCCGGCCACAGGGTGACGCGGATGCCTAATTTTGTAAGAGTTTCTGCTAATTGAATTTCCCAAAGTCCAGGGATTGTCCCATACCGATATACGCCTGGGATTACAGCTTTCCAAGTTTCTGCTTCATGTTTGGGAATTGGTGGCGACGGCGGCAGATGAAGTTGGGCGCACAGTTGTTCGCAAGTTCCGTTTCGGCAGCTATAGGTTTGAGCTTGGCGACGGTGCATTACATATTTGCAGCGTGGGCAAAAATGATAACTGTTTTCTTCTGCTAAATCGACTAAATCAATGTAGGTTTGTAGCAAGAAGTCCCGCAGGGGTCTGAATTGGGAGGATGAAAGGAGGCGGCGGTATTCTGGGTAGGGGAGGACGGGACGTTCAATAATCAGTTTGCGGAAAGCACGATAGGCATCTTCTAGTTGATACCCTCGGCAATGTTCGAGAACATCTTGCAAGATTTTTTCCTGCACCTGCTTTTCTATGTCGTCACCTGTAACTTGCCATTGTTCAGCAAAGTTGGAAATTGATCCGTCTTCGATGAGGGTGACATCCGGTGAAAGGTATTTAATTTCTGCTGCCGGTTTCCACTCGACTACCGGATTTGTTGCCCATTCAAAAAATTCTGGGAGGTTCGAGGGGGCTTGTTCATCTCCTTGCAGTAAAGATGTTAGGTACATTCGGGACATCCCGATGCGGAGTGCTTTTGGAATGTGCTCTCGCTCGCTCAGTTCCCGCTTTTCCCACTCTGCCAGTCCCGTTGCTAGGTACCGCAAGGTTTCCGGTACCGATATCTGTAGTCCGGGTTCAACTTCTGGGTCGCCTGCAAGCAGGCGGAGACTGCGGGCTGCATTATCTTCCCATTCTATGTCGATGCCACGCATGGTCTGTAACCATCGTTGTACCGTTGCTTTCTGACGCGGCTGCATTCCCAGTTCTACGCACAACTCTTCCAGGGTCGGCCCCTCTTTGTGGACGCGAAACCACTCTCGCAGCGCCTCTAGGATTTTGTCTCTATGTCTGGTGACTTTCACGGGCCGCCCTCCTCAATCTGGGGTGTAGCCCAATTCTCACACCACCTTCACTGGCGTGTCAAGAAAATTTTTCAATGTTTCTACAATGTTTCCAATGTTTCTATT
Organism: Microcoleus sp. SVA1B4; assembly: GCF_036700545.1. NCBI lineage: Bacteria > Bacillati > Cyanobacteriota > Cyanophyceae > Oscillatoriales > Microcoleaceae > Microcoleus > Microcoleus sp. SVA1B4. The sequence goes on along the minus strand of NZ_JAUBPB010000033.1, from coordinate 14,556 downwards.
TTATTCGGCTGGCTTCCCTGTCGGGCAAGAGACTGTATTTTGCTACTTTGCTATTTTGATAGTAAAATTTTAAAAAGTAGTTTGCTGGTTTGCTTTTATACCTATAGTTTTTAGATTGTTGGATAAAGCTACTTTGATAGCAAAGCATCAAGCTATTGTTAAAACCTAACTGGATTATTGCTTGTTACCCCATCAGACAGCAAACCATTTCTTCCTCACCAGAGTTCTGACTGCGTTATCGGCTCCGCACCAGACAAGTTACTCGCAACAATTGAGAAACTGGGGATTGTACTGCTCTTCTGTCACTCTGGAAAAATAAAAATGAGAGTAAAATTTTCAACTTTAGATAGAGCGAGGATTTGAGCGTTTATTTTGTAACAGAATGGCTGAAATCAAGATTTTTGGTAAAAGTCTTATGCTAGGGGTGAAATGAGCAGTCGTACAGAAACTTACGCTAAGGAATTGATTAGTCGTTTTAATTTTCAACTCTTTAAGCTTTTGAGATACCAAAAGAGTAGTTCCCAGAATGCTTATCCAGTAAAAGTTTCAGCCTTAGCGTAAGTTTCTGTACGACTGCTCATTTACCCCCTTAGTTATCAGCAATCAGTCATCAGGTAGCGCTACGGTGCTAAATCGTCTCTAACACCGTAGCGCTTGCTTCATCAGTGACACTGTAGCGCTCGGTCAAGCTGGGTGCGGGTCATCCGTTACGCCTAAGCCACTCTAGTAGTGTTTGTTTGGCGTTCTCCTTAGCCATGAGTCGGCTTAGTCGGTCTGGCGCTTCGTCAATTGCTTTCTTGTCTCTAGCGGACTGTGCTTTTAATTCAGTGGGGGACATTTTGCTTAAGTCAGTCATTGTTGCTCTCCTTTAATCTGTGATAAGGTAGCGCTCGGTTTGGTTGGGTTGGTGCGATGTTCAGCGGGCGATGTTCAGTGCGGCCATCTGTTCATGGGTTAGCTGCTGAATTTGCTGTGGTGGCTGCCAGCGAGTGCCCCAGTTCTGCCGAAGTTTGGAAAGTGCGATCGGGCTGGGGAAGAGTTCGGCAGCGCTAACCCAAACACCAACACCGGAAATCTGGCTCGCATAGTAGGTATCAAACTGTTGGCGCGTCACTCTTGCCAGTTGCCCTTGCTCCGATGCCCGCCACAGTCGATCGACAGCCAGCGATTCGCGCTTCAGAATCCGCACGGTTCCTAATAGTTCGGCAACTGGTAGCGTGGCATAAATTGCAATATTATCGCCCGGTTTTAGGGATGCCCCAAAGCTACCTTTTCGGAGTTCGATCGTTTTCGGGTTCCGGTCAACAAAGAAGGCATCAGCCCAAGTCGGGCGGACTGAGATTAAAAAGGTGCAAGTCATTTCCCCTTACCCATCAAGTTTAAAAACGGATTCAGAATCATCAAGCACACGGTCGAGAGCCTTAGATAATTGGAAACAATCAGACGTAATGGCGACGGAGTTCGGGAGTCTCCATTTAGGTTCCAAAACATATCTCGATGAATCAGTTTATGCGCCTCTGGCGAGAGAGGGACGCAATCTCTAACAACCCATTCATTTCGTAAGTTTTTGTAATGCAAATGGTGCGCGTGTGTTGCTCTTTTCCAGGGACGTAATGCACACCGCTTACCTGTGGCTGCGAGAACATTATTGCTCTTTTTGCGCCAATTCACGGATTGAATATAGGTGATATATTCTGCACTTCTAGCCATTGTTTTGTCCTCTTTTAGTGGAGATAATGTCACCCCGATTAATGCTTATTAGTCGTCCAAATCATCCTCGCTCAAGTCATCCTCGCTATCACTGATTCCCTTGAGATTTTTCAGCATTTTTCTGGCCTCTACGAATAGCTGATGATTGCGCCCGCCACGGGTGACACCCCAAAGTACCCAAATCGTTTTCTTGAGTCCTAATTTTTGCTCAATAACAAGCTTTGCTAGTTCGAGTTTTTCTTCGTGTTCCAGGGGAGAATCAGGGGCGAAAACTGGTGTTTGGTGTGTTCCAGCCTTGAGCGCCTCAAACATAGCTGAAATGCGTTCCGCCCTTGTTCCGTAGGGCGTTCCTGGATTCTGCGAGCCTGTTCCCAGAGCGTCTAAAGGCGTTCCAGCCTGTTCCGAGATATCAGAAGTCGGAACAGTCGGAACATCGTCAAATGATGGCTGGTTGCCTCCAAAGCTCAATTCAATTTCCGGCATCAAACCTAATACTGGGTTGCCAATTGTGGAGAGGATGACTGGGGTTTGCTCAGCCATCGAAATAGGAATTAATTGCTTCAAATCAGAGGTTAATTTGTCTCTGGTATCCTTGCTGGCGATGACTCTTTGATTGTTTAACAACTGTTCAATTACTCCATAAGAACCTTGCTCCTCATCATTGCTCGTAGTTCTCACCAAACCTTGAGCTATGAGCGCCAAATTGAGACGGATGTTTGAGTCAGCGACTCCACTTGATGCAAGGTTAAAAGTTTGGGTGCAAATAAAATACCCCACATTGTACTGACCGCCAACAGTCGCGATACTTCCCAACTTGGAAGCCTTATCTTCCCATAGCTGTGCATTTCGTTTCTGCACTAAGCACTGGTGAGTAGCAAACCAATCTTCGAGGATTAATTTAATTGGTCGATTGCGGTAGGTTTCCTCGGTTGCTGGTTGGGATTTCCGACTCTGCAACTTCGCGTAAACTTCGTCCAGAAACTTCATCGACTCCTCTGGAAATAGCGGGTCAAATATGGCAATTCGGTTGCGAGGAACGCCGGGAAAATCTTCGTATTTTTGGGCAATCACGTAGATTTCAGCCGGAGGAAAGCGCGTATTTGTGTCTCGCAGCCACTTGTGCAGAGTGCGAGTTTTGCCAGTGCGAGTAGGGCCAGCTAGGAAGATTGATGTATTGATGCCCGCTAGGGAATTTAGGATTCTGGCTGCTATTTTCCGAGCTATCTCAAGGTTGGAGCTTAACTCAATTATCGCTGCTGTTGAAGATTCAACCTTGTCGCTAGGGTTGTTAATGCCGTCAAATGTTTGTGTCCCCGTTAGCTGAAGTTGAAAGGGATTCTTTTGGTTCCGCAGAAAAGCGATATATTCTTGCTTTTTATCCTCAGACAATCCCGCAGTTTCCGCCTCGAAAACTGCTTCCTCAGCTTCCATTTGAGCAATTCTGATATCGGCTTCACCCAAAACTTCACACTGTTTTAAAACCACCGCACAGTCATTCGCGACCGCCTCCACATCGCCCTCGGCCTGTACTTCTTTAATCCTCATTGCCCGGTAATCTTCCAGCAGCTCAGTACGAGCCGCCAGTTGACCTTTTGCTAGGTCGCGCTTCTCTGCAAGAATCTCATAGTTGGCAAGCTGTCGCTCAGAGTTTTGTAGGCTTCTCAAGCCAGCACCCGCAGCCCAAAAACTGCATCCAGCAAGCGCCATCCACAATGCTTTGTGCGGATTTGTGGCGGGTATTTTCTTATGGAAAACCACGTTGGGATTTGCTTTCCACCGCTCCGCATAATACTCGGTCATGATGTAGGGTTTGCCTGTTTTATCAAGACATTGCAAGGCTTGTTTGTTGCGGATACAGAGTTGCACCCGATTGCTGGCTGTTCCCGTTAATGCAGTGATTCCGCTACCTACCCCCAGCAAAAGTACGAAACCGACTGTCGACAACTTGACCGCAACTGGGAGTCTTTCAAAGGTCAGTAGCAGTGCGCGGTTTGACTTAAGTAATTGAGCGTGTTTTTCGGTTAATGGTGTCATTACTTGCTCCCTCCTTTGGCTTTGAACATTAGGCAGAAAACGATAATGACAAGCCCAATTGAAGGCAAGTAATCAAAGTTACTTGAAACAGGTTTTTTAACCGTCTGAATTTCTTTGATGCCTATCTCCAAGCGTGGTTCTGCGTCCCCTACTTGCTGCCCTTCAGATAACGGTTCGGCAAGGCTGGCAATCATGCCAAGCGTCACGCCACCGCCAACAATTGCAGTAGCCAAGCGGTGCTTAGATTGCCCGGTAATCTTGGCTAATAGATAAACCTGATAAACCCCTATTGGCACTATCGAACCGCCTGCGACTTGCATCAGATGGAATGCAAAAACCACTGCTGAACCGATAGCTACGGGTGCGACGACTTCACACAGATTGGCAGCGTCCCGATACTGGCGCTCGGCGTTAGTTTCCTCCGGCTGCGGTTGGTCAATTGTTGGTGCGGTAACTTGCTGATATTGCTGCTGTTGCTGGTGTTGTTGCTGGTGCTGTCCCCCTCCCACAAAAGAGAGGGGACTGGCTCCGATAAATTCGTGCATAGTCCCCTCTCTCTTAGCGATTGTTGAAATTCATTACGTTCGCAAACCAGCCGCCAAACCCTCTAGCTGTCCCGGTTGCGGAGACGCTGTTGGAGGCGCTAGTAGCTCCAATAGTGACTGGCACTTTCTCCTGAATCCCTTTGTCCGACCCGACTGTGGCTCGACTGAGCAGCTTCTGTCGGCGTTCTCGAAGTGATTCTTGAATTGTTTGCCTCTTCTCTGCAACCTCACCCCGATTTGCGATGGCCTCCATCTTGTTCTCGTGTCGCCAAAGCTCGGCCTGTAAGTCGCCTGTGAGCTCGGAAGCAATCTCGGCTAGTCCGTGCTGACGCTTGGTTTCAATCTTCAGCATCGCTGCTCGGTCTTTGGCATCTAATTGCTCCATCTCAGCCCCAAATTCCGCATTGAGCTTGCGAATTTTAGCGATGGCATTTGCAACTTTGGAGCCGAATTTTTTCCTAATTTCTGTCCATCTGACCTGACCATCGCTGATTTTTTCCAGCGACTCTAAGTAGCTTGTAGCGTTGTCAAGGAAGGGTTCTAAAACTAAGGCAAGCTGTTCGGCATTGGCTGCTTTATCTGCCATCGCCTCCAACTTCGTAACATCGCTCAAGTATGAAAGAATGTCAGCCTCTGTGTCTGCCCAGTCTCCCGCTTTTTCGTCAATGTATGGGCTGTGTCCTGCTGCTGGGTTCCTTATTGCTACGCTGCTGCTGTCGTTGCGTCCAAAATCCATAGTAAAATCTCCTTAGATGAGTCCCCCCCTTTTTGTTAAGGGAGGGAGGATTGTGTGGCCGGCCGATTACTTCTCTAGGGCGATCGGCTGGCTTTGATTTGTCATTTGGTTGAGCTTGTCAGATACTCGATCGCCCGCCGGATGACCAATAACGGGCAACAACTCCCCGCGCCGCCAGCTTTCCGAAAGTTCGATCGCCGTTGCCAAATCCAGTCCAACAGCCATAAATTGGCACTCCGGGAATCCGAGGTTATCGCAGTTGACGCACGGACGCTCTGGCTCATCGGTAACAGGCGGCTGCAACTGAGCCCAGATTTCTGGATTGGATTCAGGCGTAATTTCAAAAACTTTGGTCATTGCTCAATCCCTCCTATTTAGAAACGCTTCCAGCATCATCTGAATTCAGATTAATGCTGTTGTTAATCGTGACGTTTCCGTGAATAATTGTTGGCTCCGAGACTCGCTTTGCGCCGGATTGGTAGCCCGTATCGTACCCAATTGCAAAGACAAGAGTGCCAGCTACAAGCGCACCGCCAACCATTATCTTTGTCAGGTTTTTATCGAAGTCTTTATCATCATCGTTAAGCATCGTTTAAACCTCCTCAGATTTCACGTCAATTGCCTCGCCATCCTTAGACAAATCCTTGCGTTCCGGCGTTGGTGAAGACTTATGGTTGATGACCGTGCCAGCAATGAAATCACCCTTAATTGTTTCGACGTAATTACCGCCATTCGTATTGATAACCCGTTTTCCAGGTTTGCCGTCTTCAAAAACTACACCGTTAATAATTCGTACCATTTTTAATCCCTCAAACTGTTGATTTGACCGAGTATTTCAATGCCTTTCGCGTCTGTAATGCCTTCTTCTCTCAGACTCTGAGCTGCCACTACAACAGCGTCCTGAGATTTGTTGGCAACTACATTGAACACTCGCGGTGCGTTGTACTCGCGCTTGACTTGAACTTTGTAGAAGCTCATGATTCCGCCCCCAGTTTCATCGCCCGCAATTGAGCCAATACTTCAGCTTGGGCTTTTTGTTCGGCTTGAAAAACGGCCAGCGCCCGTGCAGCCCCACGGTTTTGAGCCGCGTTGATTTCGGCTGTATTCAAATCGGAGTCGCGTTGTTGCGCGGCTTGGTTTTCGGAAGCAATTTGAGCCAGAAGCTGCTGCACATTTTGATTCAAAGATGCCGAAGTAGAAGTCGCATTTTGGTTCAATTCCGCAATTCGCCGATCGAGTGCAGGCGTGTATTCGGAGATTGTTAATGCTCCACTGGGTGCGGAAGAGGTCGCGGTCGGTGCAGCTTCTACAAGTTTCCGCAGTTCACTCAGTTTTCCTGCATTCAATAATTTGCAAGCTTTGAGAGCAAGCTCAGAGTATTGAGTAGCCCGCGCAGCGCCACGGCGTAAGGTTGCGATATCGAGGCCGTAGATGCTCTGAAGTTTAGAAATCGATTGTTGCAGTCCTGCTTTGCTCAGCTTCAGTAGCCCTTGAATTTGCACCGCAGAGTACCAAATTTCCTCATCCTCTGGCTCCTCTGGCGAATCAAAACTATCGATTGGTTCGGATTCAACGTCAATCACCGTCTCGGTTTCGGGTTCCATAGTTCAACTTGTCTTAGAAACGACTTTTATCGATAGAAACGATTTCTATCGATATGTGACACTATAGCACAATAGCACAATAATGTAATAGCACAGTAGTCATCACAGACAAAAATGTTTATAGCCATGTGACAATAAGGAGGAAAAAACTGAGACTTAGCCTGTGCCTGAATCTGAAACCCCTGTATTCATTAGAAGTCGCGTCCCTGAGTCGGTGAGAGCGCGTTTCAAGGCAGCGTGCGCTTTACAGAGTCGGGATATGTCTGAAGTATTGGAAGAGCTGATAATGCAGTGGCTGAAGGAGCATGAACCCGCTTCGTTACCAGCCCCCACAAAGCCCCCTGCTACGGCTAAAACCAAAGCCAAGCGTAAGGGAAGCGCCAAGGATGCTAGTTAATGTCTAGCTAGTGTCTAGTGGTCAAAAGACAAATCAAAAGCGCCTCCAGCAGTTTACCTTCGGCGCTCTTGAGTTATTGTTTTTGTATCAAGTCAACCCTAACTCTGTGAAATCTTTGCCAAGAACCAGAGCTAGGAATATACCTTTCAATGTCTAACAAACAGTGAAAGCTACACTCATTGTGCCACACTCTAAAAAAAATACAAGCAAATCTGTAAAAAATTCCAATAATTCCCTATCCCCCTCGAACGCAGATATTGCAACAGCCCAATCCGCCTCAATTCTAGCAGTATCCCCCCCTCAAAAGCCAGAAAATTTGGAGCTAGGGGGAGTTCTATGTAGCATCGGCGAAAAATTCCTCACCCCCGACCACGAAGCCCACATCTCAGGTAGAGACTTACTCAATGATTGGGCCCGCGCCTGCGGCCACAGTGCCAGCATCGCCCAAGCTTCGCTTTATTTGGGGTATTCGGTCAAATCAGCGGGCATCCTATTCATAGGGAAAAACGGGCAGGTACAATTCCGGCCTGATATCCGGGAGCCGAAGCGAGGCAAAAAGGAACCCCCGAAATACCTTTCCCCAAAGGGAGAATTTGACGCTCTCCTCCCCCCATCTCCCGACAACCCGCTCTACTGGGAGATTGAAGCCCTAAAGCGAGAAGCTTTTTATATCAATGATGTGCCTTATATTCTCCTTACTGAGGGAGTATTTAAAGCCCTTGCCGGGTGCTCAAATGGCATCCCCACAATTTCCTTGCTGGGAGTAGAGCAAGGCCTGACAGGCAAAGCCCGCGACCCCGAAAATCAGCGATTTCTAGTACCCGCGCTGAGAAAGCTCGCAGAGGCCGGATTTGGCTTTATCATTGCCTTCGACGCTGATGCCATTAGCAACCCGAACATCTGGAGAGCAGAAGGAAAACTAGCCAAACAATTAGCCAAATTCGGTGTACCAGTCCGCACCGTGACAGGCTTTTGGGATGCAGGCCCGAACGGAGAATTTAAAGGCATGGATGATTTTATTCAGCACAAAGGAATTGAGGAATTCAGAAGGATTCTTGGTAAAGCAAAGCTGTTTGGCGACGAAAAAGAAGGGGATAAGCCTACCCAGAAAAAACCTCCTACCCCCCGCGAAACAGCAGCGCAAATAGCCGAAGAATACGGGCATCACTGGAAATTTGACAATGAACAAAAAGCTTGGCGAATATGGACTGGCAAGGAATGGGAGAAAATCGAAATAGGCAATTTTGAAAGTCTACTAATGACCGTAATTGATGCCAAAAATATTCCTTACAGCGGGGACGCCTACTTAACTGACGTACTCAAACTTTTAACCAAAAGGCTGAGGGTTGCTCGCTGGCAAACTTGGGACAGGAAGCGTTACATCAATTTCAATAATTACGTGCTCGATGCTAGCAGGTTTACACGCTTAGACCACTTGCCGGGTATGGGGTTTACTTCACACCTTCCTTATGAATACAAGCCTCTCACGGGCAGTACAAGCAGCGATGTGTTGGAGACGTTAAAACTAAACTGCCCGAAGGTTTACCGATGGATGAATACGGCAATGCAGGGCAACCGCAAGAAAATTCTCAAACTGTTGGCAATCATCAACGGATTGCTTAAGTTTCGATTTTTTGACTTGCAGATGCTCGTTCACTTAATCGGTAAGCCGGGGAGCGGAAAGGGTACATTTATTCGACTACTTCAAAAAATAGTAGGTCGAGAGAATTGGAAAGGATGCAAACTCAAAAATATGGATGACGGCTCAACAATTGCCAGTATTATCGACAAGCAATTGGTAGCCTGTCCAGATGAGCGCACTGCTTTGGGTGTAGATGCGATATTGTCCTTGACGGGTGGCGATGCAGTCAGTTACCGGGAAGTGTATAAACCAGCCTCTGATGCTTTTTTCTACGGTTTACTAATCATTGGAAGTAACAACCCGATTTTCGTAGGCGATACAACTGGTTTAGACCGCCGTCTGTGTCTTATTCACTTCGACAATCCCTTACCAACGGTGTTGCGAAACTCAAACATTGAAGCGGAGATGGATGAAGAAATCTCTCAACTCATTGCCGTGGCTCTTAGCCTTTCTGACAGCACAGTTACCAAGTGCATTCAAGGGGTAGGCAAAAATCAGATTGCAGAATTCAAGCTCGAAGAATGGGACATGAAGCTGCAAACCAACAGCGTTGCAGCTCACTTTGATGATTGCTTGATTGTAGACCCGACTGCCTCGACACCTACGGGCAAGATTTACGAACATTACAAGAATTGGTGCGACTCCAACCTCAAAGCAGTTTCTCATATCAAGTATCCAAAGATGCTCTCGGAGCTCTGCAACGATTACCTTGAACTCACTGGAGTCAAGTGGCAGCGTTCCCGTGGTCGCAGTTGGATTGAAGGACTAAGACTTCGCACCGAAGGGGAAACATCGCCCACTCATTCTGATGTACTTTCGGCACTTATCCCTCAAGATTCTCCTACCAATGATGCGGGGTTTGATGCGGGGTTTGACGGGGTTACGACGGGGTTACGACGGGGTTCAGAATCCTTGCCAGACGGGAATTACAGCCATTTGCGGGGTTTAGACTCTTTAAACATTCCAAATAAAACCGAAACTTCTGCATCACACGAGGAAAGCCACAAGACGAACCAGGAAACAGAAACAGTGGAAATAGAAAAAGTAGGTTTGAACCCCGTCAACCCCGTCAAAATACCAGAACCCTTACCAGTAGAAGATTTAAACCCCGCAACAAACCCCGCACAAACCCCGCACAAACTCCGTCAAACCCCGCACTCTGAACTCAACGAAGATGAACTCAACCTGCTGGACATGATTCGGATAGCAACGGCAGAACCCGACCCCGAATCTGCACGACGGGCAGCGGCAGACATTCTGCCAATCCTTAAAGATGTCTGTACCAGGGGAGCTGCCAACCGCGAGAAAGTTTGGGCCGCTTTGACCGATTCGGAGCAAGCAATATTCTCGGAACTGACGGCGAAGCCGATGGCCGCTCGCGACAATCCGCAAGAACCAAACCCCCTCCAACCCGTGCCAGAGCCAGAAATTATCGCCCCCGCCGATGCCGAAATATTGCGAGAAATTGCGACAGTTTGGTGGGATGAATACTTCCCGGAACAGTTACAAACCCTGATTACACAGATGTTTGGCTGGGGTGCGCCGGGGACTAAATACGACGCCACCACCATAAACGCTTGGCTAGTGACTGAGGACGCAATTGTGCGCGATCGGATAGGCGAATTGTGGCAACTAAAACACGGCGAAGGCTTGATAGATTCCCTTGACTGTGGCTTTTAGGTGAACTCCCCACACCCGTCGTTACCCAAATACTTGAGTTACCCCATGAAAACTTTTCTCGAATTCCATCGCACTTACCTGTTTGCAAGCAAAACCTTGATCCAATTGGCAACCGACCGCCTCACAAACAATCGTGCGTATCAAATCTCGCAAGCAAAACTGGCGATCGCAATCGCTAACCAAAAACTCGAAAAATTAGAATCTCCCGTGTCTGTGTTTAGAACTCTTTCTGAGTACGAGACGGAATTGCCCAACGTGGGGGAGTTGCGGGAGGAATTAACGGTCTTAAATCGGAGATTGGTGGCCGCCTGTCGAGTTCCCGATATTCTGCCGTCCAAGCGCGATAAACGACGGGCGATTGAGCAAGTTAAGGATGTAGTAGAGGGCGTGGTTTTGAATCTCAATCCTGAATCAGTGATCAAGTGGAACCCGCAATTATCGTTGCTGGAAAAGCACTTGCTCTCACGATTTCCGTACCTGTCGGAACAGGAAAATCTCGTGGTAGAGGGCGTTATTTTTGGGATGGGTAGTACCTGGTACAATGTCACGTTCTCTGGGGAGTATGACACTTTAATGGAGCCGATCATCCAGCGTGTTGGCGGGGGTATCGTAACTCGAAACTCTTACGGGGTTCTGGTACTTAATTCCCCTTCCGTAATGTTTGTGGATATCGACATCGAGGGGGAGGACATGAGTTGCCGATCGCGATTCGGCGGGGATATCAAATCGGCTGTGAATTTGATTGAAGCATTCACCAAGTATTCGGGGCTGGCTTTTCAGGTTTATAAAACGAAAAACGGGCTTAGGTTGCTTGAATTGTCCCGGACTTGGGATGCGCGGGGAAAAGATGCGGCGTTCGTTTTTGACAAACTTGACGCCGACCCATTGTTTGCTCAACTGTGCAAAACGCAAGGTACTTTCCGGGCGAGACTGGAGCCTAAGCCTTGGCGCGTGCGATCGAACTCCATTAATGCTGTCGCGTGGAATTTGGGGGTACTTGGACAACCGTCAAAAATTCCTTTGCAAGTACGCAAAATCCAGCAATATCACGATGGCGCGTGTTGCACCTCGATGTCGCCAAAAAGTGTCCTAGCTTAACCCACAACCCACCGCCGATGTTCTGGCGGTTGTCGGCGAGGCAGAACTTGCCCGGTTCAAGCGGAGTGCCGATCGTTGCCCCGTTTTTTTATTTCTTCGTGCTGACACGGAATGAACCAGGCGATCGGCTTGATGCGGTAACTTGATCGCCGGCCAGCAGACTTATCTGTTCGCCACTCGCACCGTCGATCGAAGCCGCCACCAAAAAAATTAGCTGATTTTTTGTGTGCCCTAAAGTCAGGCGTTTGCAGTATAAAGTCAGGCGTTTGCAGTACAAAATCAGGCGTTTGCAGTACAAAATCAGGCGTTTGCAGTACAAAATCAGGTAAATGCAGGTATTTGTAGGGGCTGCATTTTACCTGCATTTACCTGAAAATATCCTGCAAACGCCTGCAATTTCCTGCCAAATTACTGCCTTTTTGTGCTGTTCGTGCCTTTGCTTGTTGAGGCTGGTTTTGGCTGTTCTCTCTCGGTAGCAAGCAATGGTTTTGCGATCGCAAACCCTGATTTTTATTTTTTAAAAACAATGCACCCTCTTAAGTGCTAATGTTATAAGCTATCTACGCCACTAACAAGTCTACAAATTTACTCCTAATGACTGCCATTATCAATCATTAGGGAGTTCAAAAACCTTCAAGGTATTGTACCTCCAGTGGCAGCCAGTTCCGATAAAATAGGTTGATACAGCGAACTAGAAAACGGTTGAAAGCGCCTCCCCCTCTGAACAGCCAAGTGACAAAGTAATCGGAACGCTTGCGGTGCCGGCGACAAATTGACTTGCTCAACCACAATTTGTACCCTTTCAGGGTCTTGGTACAGCCTCAAAAAATCAGAGTCCACCAAATACTTAGGACAATTGCCAACTCGACAGCCATCGACTGTTGATAGCGATAAAATGCGGTGGCGAATATAGTCATTTTCAATATGCTCAATTTCAACTGCTCGCAACAAATCGCCAGGCTGTAATCTGTCAATTAGATTTAAGGCTTTTTGAGGTAAATGTTGCAATTCGCGGGCAAAGAAATGGAAGTGGGATCGCCCATCCTCATCCACTTCGGGAGGGGGAAAAACTTCCAACTGATCCGTTACCCGCTGTCCGCCACTACGAGATAGTAAAAACATGGAGTCATTCTCAGATTGGGAGAGATTTAACCAGCGCAAAAAATCTGGATAATCGGGGCGAGAGGGGCGCAGCAGCCGATTGGAAAAAACCGAAAATAATTCGGGTGATTCGTACACTTTGTCCCAGTCTGGAAACGACCACAAAGGTTTAAAACCACATTGCCGTTGTGCTACTATTGCCCCAGCCGTGTAAGCGAATTGGTAGCTATTTCCATCGCTCGTCAGCCGACCGATAGGGAACCAAGCGTGACTTGGTAGTTCGTTCCAAGCAACAAATAAAGTATTCAACTGAGTTCCTCCAGCAGTAAAAGCAGCCGACGCTGGTTAATTTCTAATATCTGTTGAGCAAAAGCAATTGCCGCTTCTGAAATACGTTCCCTTGGAATTCGGTCAAATAGACCTAGCGTATCAGCAGCCGACACTGCCTCCAGGCGTTCTTGCCACACTCTAGCTGCCTGGGGGTGCCGTTGTGCTGCTGCTTGAAAGACATCAAGAGGAGACAAGGCTTTTTTGTCCCCCACAAGAGCATAGAACGCAGACCTGCATTTAGCTGCATAGGCAGCCACAGCACTGTTGTTGAGCCGTTCGACCCGCTTGGAGTCTAGCAATTCTCTACCGAGGCTGGATGCGTGGTCGTAGGTAGGAGCAAGATGCGCTATCACCTGGCGCGTTTTCGTAGCTCTTACTTCGACAAATCCCCAGTTTTCGTGGTGGCGATCTGTGTTGCCAATCCAAGCATCTAACATTAGGTATCCAACAAAGGTGTCCCCTGCCGTAGCGATACCGTCTGGCGGCGTCCAGTTGAGGGGCTGTTCCACTGCGCTGTTGCTGATGGTGTCGAACACGATATCGAGGGTGTGTTGCGACACGTTAAAGGCTTGAAATCGGGGATAGTCTGGCACTATGGGAGCTAAAATATCGTTGCCGGGGATCAGAGTACCTGCCGAGGGCACGAAGGATGGAGAAACAGTGCCGAAAGCGCTGTTCCAGATTGCCAGTTCAATAGTGGCGCTGGGCAATCCGAGCAATCCGCACAGTTCTGATGCTATCTTTTCTGCCCAAGCTTCGCCTGTATTGGGGCGAGATTGTTTGTACAGGCACCGACCTAGTTCTGGGTGGTAAAACCAAAACTTGGGCTTGGTTCCCATCGCCTCGGTATCGGAGGCGGCGTCTGTTGGAACAGCGATGATGGGAAATGGTGTTGTTGGCACTTGTCCGCTCGATTCCGTTTTGAAAAACTTACCCAAACCTACCCTAGTCTCGACTTTCGCTGCACATAAAGCTTTCGCGAAAATTGCGGTGCATCCGGCTATCGCCGTTACTCCCTAAAAAATTAAGTCGCGAGCGTGGTCAGGGGGTAAATTTTTATCTGACTTTCAAGCTCTCTAGGACAATAACAGTTTAGCCGATTGCAAAGCGCGGGCCCGACAATAATATTTCACTCCACTGTTAAGGCTGACATAACGGCTACTGCTACTGCGCTGCCAATTTCCTCACACTTGTGAAATTTGATTTTTAATTCAATTTAGATACTGTAACTTGACTATTAAGTCAATTCACTTGTTGTTAAAAACGCTAAAAATTAGCTAATTTTTGTGTGTCCTAAAGTCAGGCATTTGCAGTATAAAGTCAGGCGTTTGCAGTACAAAATCAGGTATTTGCAGGTATTTGCAGGGACTGCACTCTACCTGTATTTACTTGAAAATATCCTGCAAATGCCTGAGTTTGTCGGTCAAACTGCTGCTTTTTTGTGCTGTTCGTGTCTTGACCTGTTGGGACTGGTTATGGCTGTTTAGTTTTGCTAGCAAGCAATGTTTTTGTGATCACAAACCATGACTAATGCGTGCAGACATAAAAATAATGCACCCTCATCAATATTGAGCATAGTGCTTACCCGACTTTCAAGCTCGATCGGACAACAACTGTTTAGCCGATTGCAAAGCGCGAGTCCGACAACAGCAATTTATGCGACTGTCAAGGCTGACATA
>NZ_JAUBPB010000032.1:35378-66830 GCF_036700545.1 Microcoleus sp. SVA1B4 | reverse complement strand
CGTCCCGCCCGTCCTTTTTGGACGGGCGGGACGCCCATCCCACAAACTTTTGGAAGTTATTTAATTCTCATTCCTTAGTTCGGAGGAACTATCGGATCGTCCTCTCCAGAACTGCATATTGTTCTGCGCTCAGCTTTGGCAATTTCCATCAAGGGGTAACTACCAACGGCTGATACTAAACTTGCCTTTATATTGGCAATGATTTCTCCCGCAGCATTGGGAACCCCCATTGCTAATAATGTCAGGGGGGTAGATGAAACTATAGGTATCACAGCTCGTTTCTCCGTCAAAGAAAGGGATCAGGAAGAAGCTAGTTGGCCAACTGCGCTCTATTATTAACCAGGGGGTAGGGAGACAATTATGCAAAATTTTCTGAAAATTTTTCGCCTCATCAAGCTGCAAACCTTCTCAGTGCTTGCTTTACCGATTATTAAATTTTCTGTAAATCTTACATTGAGACGCAATTAAATCCTAGGCAGAGTACATCTCTGAGGTAAAATTAAGTCTAATCCTTTAATTGCTCAGGCATAGTCTCATGCCGATTCCCAAGCTTAGTGAAGCGACGATCCAGCATAATACCTCTGCCGCCTCCCTCAAGCGCGGTGAAACTTACTATTTAGCGGGTAATGTTACTAGCGCTGTCCTGCGTGGCAATATCGTGCAAGCAATAGTGGAGGGTTCTGAAGTTCAACCTTACCGTATTACGATAAACTTTGATGACGCTAATGTGGCATCATCAAATTGTACTTGTGCTTACGATCGCGTTGGGTGGTGTAAACATATTGTTGCTACCATGTTATTATGTCTGCGACAACCACAAATAATTGAGCAGCGCCCGACACTGGAACAGTTACTCGATCGCCTAAACGATGTACAAACCCAGCAATTAATACAAAATTTAGTAGAAAAGGAGCCCTCACTCATTGATCCGATCGAACGATACGTTAACTTAAGTGCTATTCCTACGCCTCCACAGCAACCTACTAAAGCACCCCGTCGCACCTCCATTAATCCTGCTCCCTTTCGACAACAAGTACGACAAATTTTGCGAAATGCTGTGCGTTATTTCGACGAGGGATGGGAGGAAGAAGACCCCATTACAGAAGAACTATTAGATGTGATTCAGCAAGCGCAGGAATTGATTGCAGAGGGAGATGGTAACAACGCCTTAGTAATTTTACAAGCCATCACCGAAGCCTGCGTTAAAGATTGGGATGACGTAGAAGAATATGGCGCTGAAAGTTCTGATATAGCTAACGCTTTGGATGAAGCTTGGACAGAAGCCATTTTGACGGCCGAACTAACTGCTGAAGAAGAGATCGATCTCCAGGTGATGTTAGAAGGTTGGCAAGATGAATGGGATTGCGATTTCACCATGAGCTTGAAAGCTTTACGCCAAGGTTGGGATGACCCCCTAATTCAACAGGTACTTCAAGGAAATATTACGGGGCAAGAAATAGGAGCTAATGACGCACCAGAATGTGCTAAGAACTTAGCATTAATTCGCTTGCAAATCCTCGATCGCCAGGAACGCTATCAAGAATACTTATACTTAGCCCAAGCAGAAAACTGCTCTCAACAATACTTGACCATGTTAAGTCGTTTGGGGAGAGTAGAAGAAGCAGTGGAAGCTGCTGCTACTCAGATGAAATCAGCGGAAGATGCTTTTGCTCTAGCTCAAAGTTTACAAGCACAGGAAGCCCAAGCTGAAGCTCTCAAAATTGCTAAAACTGGGTTGAATTTGTCAGGTAATTGCCTTTATAAACTGGCAATTTGGACGAGTGAGTTGGCTGTTGAATTGGGAGAAAACGAAGTTGCATTAAATTCTAGAATGCGGGTTTTTGAAATCAAACCATCCTTTGCCGATTATCTTTTAGTGAAGGAGTTTGCAGGAAACAGTTGGTCAACTGTGAAAGCAAATTTGTTAGCAACTCTGAGAAGTGATAGAAGTTGGGGAGTTTCTGAAGCACAGGTTGATATTTTTCTCTATGAGGGACTTATTGAAGATGCGATCGCTGTTGCTGAGGGCTTAAGTGGCTACGAATCGGCACTGATTCACCGAGTAATGGGGGCTGCGATCGCCCACCGCCCCGATTGGGTGATCGCCAATGCTTGTCGGCTTGCTGAATCGATTATGGATCGGGGGAAATCAGAGGACTACGATCGTGCAATTAAGTGGTTGGAAAAAGCCCGCGCTGCCTATTTACAAATGGGGCAAAATCTTCAGTGGTGTGCTTATCGTTCTCAACTTATGCAAATACACAATCGGAAGCGGAAATTAATGGGGATGCTGAAGAGTCCAAACTTAGATTGAGGCTGAATTTTACCGTAAACCGGAACAAGTGAAAGCTGCCCAATAAAAAGGGTCAGCAAAAGGGAAATCTAAGCAACTAATTATTTCCAGTCGTTCCAAAGTTTTGTAATTGCGTGTTGCTGTTTCGGCCCGCTTTTCTTCCTCTTGTAGCCATTGTAGGTAGTCGGCAGAACCTTCAGAATAGGAATTACGCTGGTTTTCGGCAAACTGGCGATCGCCCTCCGCCTCTTCAAATTTGCGTTCTAATAAATCAGCAAGTTGGGGAGAATAGCAAGCGACAAATTTTGATCCAGAGAGCGATCGCAAATTTATTTGTGCTTGCTGCAATGCTTTTGGGCGACTACTTCCTTCCTGCCGAAGTTTGTGATAAAAAATTGAAAATAAGGCTGTTGCTAAATCATCTACAGCCCACAGCGTGCTCACCACACTCCGAGCACCCGCACATAAAAATCCCGTCGATAATGTCAAAATATCATCAGTAATTTCCGTAGTTCCTAACCCAGTTTCACAACAGGATAAAAACACATCAACTAGATGAGGAAGCCGCCATCCTGGTGTCATTAACTGCCCCAAAGTAATGCTACCATCTGCCAATTCCAGTCTGGATTCTAACGGATTATCAAGGCGAGATTGAGCATGATGGCTAGAGATAATTCCCTGGACTTGTAGAGAAAGTTGCCGATAGTTGCTGACCGTTGCTTGGCTACGTCCTCGTAAGTGTTGTTCATTGCGAATATTATACAGTTTGGCAATTTGTTCACCCTCAAAACTTGCACAGGGTAAATCTTCCGTTGCATCTTCCACAATACCATACATTAGTCGATCGTTGACAGGTGGACGTTTGTGGCAAAATTCTAAAACTTGACAACTAGGACTGTAACGAATTAGAAATTTATCTCCTAAATATTGACCATTTTCTAAGGGTAAAGCAGCAAAAGGAATTTGGTGTAGGCAAAGGTGAGGAACAATAATCAGTTCCTCGATATTATTAAGGTACTGACTAATCAGGTTATCGATTTGCAGGCGGCGGGAAAGTTCCGCTAAAAACTGCGGAATTCGATTTCTCCACTTAGCTTTACATTGTAATTGCGCTTGGGCTGATTTACTTAAATCGCCAGAATCCAAGTAGGGTTTGAGCCAATTTTTATTAATCCATTTTTGTAAGTTTTTCCCTCGTCTTCTAGTTATTTTGTACAAATTTAGTTCGGCTTGTCGCAAAACAAATACATATGTATCTTTATCAGTAGTGTAAAAATTAAGTATTGCTGTAGTAGGGCGATCGATGAGTTCTTGAATCGCGGTTAAATTAGGGGGAATGACTTGAATTTCGCCCGCTAAAACCGGATCTAAACGTCTTAGTTGTTCCCAAATTTGTTGTTTTTCACTTTCTAAACCTTGGATATTTTCACTAATGGCTTCTAAAGCTGCTCTATTGCGTGTACAATCCATATCAATTAGATCCTTAGCTCTAACTGCAATTAACTTCTGCTTTTTACTTGATTTCTTTAAACCGGAACGTTCGCAATCTATCTGTCGTTGAATTCCTTCAAATTCTGCTAAATATTCTTCTACTTCTGAAGGTATATCTCCATGAGAGTAAAGGTCATTACTGGCAATTAAATCTACTAAGCGACGAGAGCGAGAACGTTCTACATATTCAAAAGCTTGTTGAAAATTTTTCGTATTAACTAATGCTTGTACAATATGTTCATAAAGATATATATCTTCTCCTAAAATTTCTTGGCGGCGTCGATCGGTATTAGCCCAAACTCGCAATTGTTCTAAAGCTTCAATAGCAAGACAATACCCTTCAATGGCTTCTCTCCATAGTCCTAATTTGAAGGCAATTTGACCTAAAACTTGTCCCGAAATCAGACAAAGTTGGGGGAAAGCTTGAGGAGTTCTAACTTTTAATGCTAACTTAAAGTATTGCATTGCTTCGGTAAACTGCTCTAAATTGTGGTAGAGATAACCTAAATTATTTTGTACAGTTGCCCAATTTTCAGGAAAATCTTTGAGAGTATAAACTTCTAAAGCAGCTTGGTAATAGTCCCGCACCAGTTTTAGGTTTTCGTCAATACTTCCTTGAGTGCGATCGCTATAAGCATAACCTAAGTTTAATTGCACCATAGCCCAATCTTCAGGAAAATCTTTCTGAGTATAAACTTCCAAAGCTGACTTATAGTAAAAAATAGCCCTTTCTAAATTTTCAATTTCATTTTGAATACTGCGCCTCCTATAGGCATTTCCTAAATTATTTTGGATCATTGCCCAATTTTCAGGGGAAATTTGACGGGTATTTACTTGCAAAGCCCTTTGATAGTAATTAATAGCTATTTCTAAGTTATTATCCTCATCTCCTAGCAGACGTTCGCTATAAGCACTACCAATATTATTTTGCAGCATGGCCCACTGTTCAGGGAAATCTGAACGAGTATATATTAGTAAAGCATTTTCATAACATTTGATAGCACTTTCTAAACTTTGTAAGGAATCGCCATAAATTCGTTCACTATGAGCAATTCCTAGATGCTGTTGTGTTTCCGCCCACTGTTCGGGATAATTTTCATAATTACGAACTTGCAAAGCATTATTAAAAGCTTCGATTGCTAATTCTATATTTTCGAGACGGCTACCATATTTGCGATTGAGGTAAGCAATCCCTACATTATTTTGAATCATCGACCATTGTTTACGATTAAATGCTTTTTGATAAGATTCAAGACAGGTAAGATAAAGAACAATAGCTTCTTCTACATTTTCAGCTTGATTTCCTGCAGCATTTCTTAAATAAAAAGTTCCTAAGTTATTTTGGAGCAAACCCCAAATTTCAGGAAATTGACTATAACAGCAAGCATCTAAAGCAATTTTATAATAGCTGAGAGCTTTCTCAAGGTTATCAACTCGCTCTCCTGTAACTCTATTTTGATAGCCATACCCTAAATTATTCTGAATTTTTAACCAATTTTCTAAATAACTCTCTGGATTATAAATAGTTAAGGCATTTTGAGAAGCAGCAATTGATGATTCAATATTTTCGGAAAAATCTCCTTTTAGTCTCTCTAAATAAGCAACTCCTAAATTAAGTTGTATCAGTCCCCACACTTCTGTAAAAGTCTCAGAATTATACACTTGTAATCCTAATTCATAATATGCAATTGCCCGTTCCAAGTTATCCGAATATTTCCCCGTTGTAGAAAGGTAATAGGAAAATCCTAAATTATTTTGAGTGTTCGCCCAATTGTCGGGATAGTCCTCACGATTATAAACTTGTAAAGTAGCCTCTATCAAACTCCTACCTAATTCTATATTCTGTTCTTGACTTCCCTTGAATCTGCTGAGATATGTCGCCCCTAAATCATTATGAATAAAAGCCCATAATTCAGGGAATTCTTCTTTCTGACAAATTTGTAGAGCAGTTTGATAACACTCAATCGCTTTCTCAATATTCTCAGCACGATTTTCTATTTTTTGACGGTAAGCATCTCCCATACAAAATTGGATCGTACTGGATTGTTCGGGGAAGTCTTCAGCACTATAAACAGTTAAAGCTGCTTGATAACACTCAATTGCTTTTTGGAGATTGTCGTCTCGATTCTCTTCAATTGTAATATAAGCATTACCTAAGCTCTCTTGAGTTTCTGCCCACTGTATGGGATAATCAGTATAAGTACGGACTTGTAAGGCATTGTGAAAAGTGGCGATCGCCATTTCACTGTTATCTAATTTTTGCCCTTGAATACGATTATAATAAGCTAGACCCAAATTATTTTGAATTCTTGCCCAATCTGTAGGATTATCCTCTTTTGGATAAACAGCCAAAGCAGCTTGATAATATTTAATTCCTAGTTCTATATTTTCCGATTCATCTCCCTTAACACGGTGGAGATAAGCCAAACCTAAATCATGCTGAATTTCCGCCCATTTTAAGGGAGACTCTTGACAATTCCACACTTTTAATGCTAATTCAAAAGCAGCGATCGCCCTCTCCAGATTTTCTTCTAAATCACCTTCATCTCTGTCAAAATAAACTAAACCTAAGCGATGTTGAATCAAACTCCATAATTGCGGTTCATCGGTATCATTACAACATTGTAAAGCTAATTCATAACACTCAATTGCCCTTTCTAAATTCCTGCTACGGTTCCCAGCAATGCGAATTTGATAAGCAAACCCCAAATGGTTTTGAGCAATCAACCAATCCTGGTGGTAATCTTCCCGATCGAGCGCCGCCGCTACTTGTTGATATCCCGCGATCGCAATTTCAATATTTTTTACACAGTCGCCCAGAGGAAAATCTTGAATAATGCTACTAAAAGTTCCAATTACCGTGGCTATATTATAAGCTTCTTCAGACTCTAATTTCGTTAAAACGTCAGTTGCCCAACTTCGCAAAAACCAATCAAAATTATCATCTAATTTATCTAAATTTTTCTCTAAAATAGGATACACAACTTCGGCATCTCCTTCACTTGCTTCAATTGCTGCCAAAACTTCTATGAAAAAATTTAATACGTCTTCAGAATTAGCTCATTCCGACCTAATTTGAATTAAGCCTTTTATCTTCGCCACAGCACTCCGCAGCCAGTCAGAACCCTCTTCATTTTCCGCAAATAATAACTCGTGTGCTACCTCCTCCATCACCTCTAATAAACCTTCATTAATGAGGGTTGAATAGTCATCCAAAATATCTCGCTCTTCACCATCTGGACAGGTACGTAGCATTTCAATTAGGTGACGATAAGCAGAGTTTAGCTGTTCTTTCATGTTACATTTTTTGGGTTAATATCAGTTTTGGTTTTATATCAATTTCGTTTGCACTCAGACATGATATAGAGGAGACGGCAGTCCCCTTGGACTACCCGGATTAATTTTCGGAACAGGGGGCACTGCGCCGTGTCGAAAGCTGTGGGTAATAGACTTCTTGCAAAAGTCCTTTCGATCAAATTTTCGGACGGGCTCTCCGGCCCATCCCACAAGAGAAAAAACTTTTTGTGGGACGGGCCGGAGAGCCCGTCCCAGCTATTTTTGCAAGAGGTCTAATATTAATTCCGAGGGTAGGGATTTGATACCACAGGAGTGCAAGTATCTGTATCGTTACAAATTTATAGGCAAGCGAGCATGATACTCACATTCCTAAAAAACGCTTTTTACAAAATGGGTATGTTCTCAGTTTTTTGAAAAAAAACATTTAAGTTTTTGTTTCAAATTCCCAAATTCCTGCTAATTTATTTAGCATTTTTTGGGCTAACTGTTGGAGGTAGAAATCTGCGGAGGTCACTTTTTCTTCTCGACCAATTTCTCCCATAAAAGCCTGTTTTTCAGCAGAAGACTCAACTATTTGATGATGAGGATTAATAGGAAGACTAGCGACTAATACATCTGCTCCTGCATAGCGCCATTTAATGGGCTTAGTAGTTCGGTAAATGCGCTCTAATTGAGCGATAATTTCGGAAAAATTTTGTGTTTCTAAGAGTTGTCGCACTTCTACGGCTACTGGATCGTCACTTCTCAAAAACTGATTTCCTAATTCCAGACGATAGAGATGATCGATCAGAGCATCTAAGTTTTGGAGTTGGGCAATCTGGATCGGGCTTGGCAAGAGAGAATTATCCAGGGACGGGGTAAATCCTAACAGTTTTCCTGAGTCTAATTTTTCCCCAAATTCAACTATTACATAGCCGATTCTGTCTTCTATGGCTGCTGGTGGAACTACGATCGCACTTTCTCCAAACCAAACCGGGCGGCATTCTAATTTACCCATGCCTGGTAACACCAAATCAGCAATATCCCACTGGGCACGGACGACTGGATGCCAACTATCGCCTTGAATTAAATCGGGTTCGTAAGCTTGCCATTTGAGGTAACTATAGACAACATAAACTGCTAAAGTATTCACATAAACTCGTTTGGCAGCCTCATGCTTTGTCAATTCAGGAGCGAGTTGCAGAGTCTCGGCCGCAAATTTTCGAGCGGTGCGGTGAGCCTCAGTACCTAGTGGAACTGTCAATAGCGTTGGGTTTGTGCTTTGCATAATTTAATCCTCTCTTGTGTATCCTAGCTCTAATGCGATCGCTTGGAGCAAGGGGCGACAGTTCCTTTCCCAGTGTGATTTTAGAGTTTGGTAGTTGATGTTAAATTCTTTGGCGATCGCAGTAAACTTGTCAGGGGTGGTTTTAAACAGCACCTTTAATGTGAGAACTTGACAGTTACACTCTGGATAATTTTTAGGATGACAGGAGCGAAATTTCCCATCGGGGTCTTCTTGGACGTATTGTTCTAGCTGTTGAATAATATTCTGATAATTTTCTTGTTCTAAAAGTGCTATATAGCCATCCAAACCACTGCGGGTAGGAGGGGAAAAACTTGTTTCTGAAAGCACATCCAGCAACGCGGTTGTAGTATCTGAGCCTCCTATGAGGGCATCTAAACTGTAGGTGGGCGGTTGAGAAGGTAAATTCAAATCCTTAATGCGCCACTCTAGGTAACTATTTATCCATTGTCGCAGTCGTCTTGACACATTCGGATCGCTAAGCTTGAAGTTCGAGCAAATGCTTTTGTTCACCCATACCCAGGTTTTATTTAAGGCGTCTAAATAATCGGGATGTGCAGATCGCAGTAGTCCGGGAAGTTCCTGCAGTTCGGCGAGCAATCGGTTCATCGCTTTGCGCCTTTGGGAGCTGTTTTGGGGATACTCGCATACCTCCTCAATTAGTTGGCGCAGCATTTGATCCATGGGTGTTACATTAATTATTTGAGTTCTAAAATCATTGTTGCACCGCTTGGAGATTCTCCGCTAACCAGAGGATGCTCTGTGTTCTGCGTGCACCCGAAAGTTAGAGTTAGATCGTGTCCGATCGATAAACCATAATATCCCGGTCGGGGCGGGTTTTTGAGATTGTCAATTATTGGCAGGTATTGTTGGCTCACGGGCCCTTACAAAAATCGCGATCGCTCGACTAGACATGATATTATATCAATTGCGGTTTGCACTCCTCATGACTGTTAATTGTTGATTCGGGGTAGCCAAACTGAATGATAGTTGAGTGTTGAATGTTGACTCGATTTTAGGCCCGACGATGAAGCGCGGACTTGATATGACTGATTTCAGATTAATTCAAATGTCGATCGATCGTCACAATCGAAACTGGCCGCAACGCATCAAAACGAGTTGAATTCCCCCCAGCCACAGAACGAGATAACTGCACTTGCACGATTCGGTAACTCCAGTGCGGTTCCCGGCGCACCCGATCGCCCATCCAGCTCAAAACAGTAGCAATATCCTCAAAAGCATCCAAAGCCAACACGATCGAGCCTCCAGGGAGCAGCCGCAGCGCGCAAACGCCCAAAATTTTAGTCAACCCTCCGCCACTGCCGCCAATAAAAATCCGGTGCGGAGGACGCAAGCGGTGCAAAATTTCCGGGGCGGTTCCGTGAATCGAAAACACATTTTGCAGCCCAAAACGGCCATAGTTGAACTCGATCGCCGAAGTACCAGAAACCGTTTGTTCGATCGCATAAACCTCAGACTGCGGGAATAAACGAGCAATCTCGATCGACACAGAACCGTTACCAGCACCCACATCCCAGACAACTTGTCCCGGTTGCAAAGCCAATTGTGCCAAAACCAACACCCGCACTTCCCGTTCAACCGTCAAACCCGGCTTATCTCCACAACCGATAAAAGCTGCATCCGGTATTCCCAACAAAGGCAACTTTTCCAAATCCAAAGGTTCCGTCCCCGGCGGGGGTTCCCGCAGCATCACCACCACGCTCAGCGGTGCAAAAGACTCTCCCAGCAAAGCTTCCAGAGACTTGGGGCTTACCCGTTCCTCGGCAGCCCCCAAATTTTCGCAAACCCAAAACTTGTAGCGTGTCGGCAAATCTAGAGCTTTCACCAAACTTGCCAGTAAAGCCGGAGTATGAGCTTCGTCCGCCAGCACCGCAATCTTCTCCACACCGAGCTTCAGCTTCGCCGTCAGCTCCTCAAAATAGCGTCCTTGAGAGCCTACACAATGAGCATCTTGCCAAGGGATTCTCAAGCGGTTAAAAGCCAACTGCACAGAACTGACATGGGGGTGAAAAGTCAATTTTTCTGCAGGCAATTGGGAAATTAACAACTTTCCCCAGCCGTAGAACAGCGGGTCGCCGGCCACTAAAATTACGATCGGTCGATCGCGGGGTTCCACCGTCCCTGCAGAGGGTTCTAATTCCGGTTCAGTCGCCCACCAGCGCCGAATTTCCAGAATTGCTTCGGTCAAATCTTCCAACGCCCAGCGCTCTCCGTCGTGCTGGGGAAAATAGCTCAAATGGCGATCGCTCCCTATGAGCAAAGCGGCCATTTCTACAACCTGCCGCGCCGATTCGCTCAGCCCCGCAGCTCCATCTAAACCTATACCAACAACGTGTACTGTCACTTTTTAAGCAAAAAGTAAAAAACCAGAATTACTGATTTTTCCTGGTTTTTCATAAATTGTTTCCTTGACTTTAATGTCAAACAAAAATAATTAAAGCATTTAGGATCGTCAATTAAATAATTTCCCTTTTTTCTTGTGGGATGGGCGTCCCGCCCGTCCCCGATAGACGGGCGGGACGCCCATCCCACAACAGTCATGAAAAGTGGATTTTATTTAATTCTGATCCCTTAATAGCCAATATCCTGACTATTGTCACAGGGGAGAGGGGGAGAGGGGGCGAAAGAGTGGGAGATGGGAAGAGTGGGAGATGGGAAGAGTGGGAGATGGGAAAAAATCTTCCTTCTTCCTTCTTCCCTCTTCCTTCTTCCTTCTTCCCTCTTCCTTCTTCCCTCTTCCTTCTTCCTTCGTTAAAACTCAAAAACAGGCCATTCCGGTTGCCGGAGATAGGTGGTCATGTCGTCAAACTTCCGCAGTTCCACTCGGTTTACGGACAGTTCTTGCGGCGTGTCCAGCCATTGCTCGTTTAACTCTGACAGCAAAGCGCACAAGCGAGCGCGGTCAAGGTTCGGCCCGATGTCCCCAAAATAACCCAGAGTAATGTGTGCCGTGAAATGATATTGCTGTTCAATTCCCAAAGCCATTAAATCGGGATTTTGATAGATCGATCGGCGAAACTCCAGAATTTGCTTGTAAGAGTTTTCGTCCGTCGGTGCCAAACAAACACCCACAGCTCTAGTCATCACCATCAACCCCAGCACTATCCAGCGAATGGGAGCGCCGCCCGCCAAGGGTTTACAGGCGGCAAAACGATCGGCCATGCGCGAGCGCAGTTGCTCCTCAAATTCGGGATTTTTATCAGAGGCATCTCGAAAAGCGCTGCTCCAAATCAAATCGGCTACGGTTAAATGGAAGGTATCAGGAGGCAGTGCCACGATCGCACCTTCCGCTATTTCCTGCAATAGCCGTTGTTGGATCGAGTGCAAATTACTATACAATGCAGCATTTTCTGCATCTTCCCCCGCAGGGGGCGTAATCACCGAATAACCTGGAAAAGGTACAGGATTTCTCCGGCCTGCTTCGTCGGGCTTAAATTTTGGAGATTCCTGAATGTGTTCCACCTGGGACTTGTAGGAGTCCAGCAGCGTCATTCGCGCCACCCGATTTACGTAAGCTTGATAAGTATCATCCAATCTTGATTTCCTCGCGGTGACATACTCCCACACCAAATTTTATATTATGGCGCGGGCTTCCAACAGCCCTATTCAGGATATGTTGGACAAGCCTCGCCTGCAACTCTGATTTTTTTGGCTAGTGAGCGTTTATGCAAATTTACCTGTTTTGGGGGGAAGACGACTTTGCGATGGCGCAGGCTGTGACAAGTTTGCGCCAAACAGTCCTCGACCCCAACTGGGCTAGTTTTAACTATGACAAAATTATTGCCGATTCCGCCGGATCTGTGGTCGAAGGGCTCGATCGAGCCTTAACGCCGCCCTTCGGTACCGGCAGCCGTTTTGTCTGGCTGGCAAATACGACTGTAACGCAGCAGTGCTCTCCTGAACTGTTAGCCCAATTTGAACGAACACTGCCGGTAATTCCCCCTACCACCGTGCTGCTGCTGACATCCGTCAAAAAACCCGACAGCCGGCTCAAGTCTACCAAGTTAATTTCCCAGTCCGCCCAAGTGCGGGAATTTTCACCGATTCCGCCTTGGAATGACAAAGAATTAGCCCAGCGGGTGCGCCAAGTCGCGGGCGAAATGAACGTAAAATTGACAGCCACAGCGATCGAACTTTTGGCCGAATCCATTGGCAGCGATACCCGCGGGCTATACAGCGAACTCGAAAAATTGCGACTGTTTGCGGGCAACCGCAGCCAACCTCTGAACCCGGAAGAAGTTGCGGCACTGGTGCACTGTCACGCCCAGAATACCTTCCAGCTAGCCGATGCGATTCGCGAGGGCAATACCTCCGCCGCTTTGGATTTATTGGCAGGCTTAACTGGCCGCAGCGAGCCTGGTTTGAGGATTGTGGCTGGCTTGACTGGTAAGTTTCGGATTTGGCTGTGGGTAAAGGCAATGATCCAAGCGGGCGATCGCGATGATAAAATTGCTCAAGCTCTAGAACTAGGCAATCCGAAACGAGTATACTATTTTCGTCAAGAAGTCAAGAACGCCAGCTTAGAAAAACTGCAAAAAAGTTTGCCCTTGCTGCTAGACTTAGAAGCTTCTTTAAAGCGGGGGCGGGAAGAAAACTCAACCTTGCAAACCAAAGTTATAGAACTTTCTAGCTTGTTTCGCTGATGCGCGACAGGGCACAGGATCTGCCCCCTACTGTAAATTTTTACAACAAATTTCGATAGTGGCTATGTGCTTGATGCCCGATCGCAGGCCAAAAGGTCAATAGATACTAGAAATACTCTCAGAATGCCAAAGTAGAAGTTAATGTGGTAAATAAATATTGTCCGCCGAATGCCGATCGGTTAATATTATTTGCCGGCTCTCCACCCCCCCCAAAAAAAGAGCGCTACCCATGACACAACAGAACCCGCGGGAACTGCTCAAGCAAGGCGATCCAAAAGCGATCGCATCTAGCATCAACCGTACACTCAAACCCAAAGGCATCAACGCCGATGTGACGCGGGACAACGGCTGCCTCCACATAATTCTGGAGGCAGACAAAGTACCGGATCAAATGGTATTGGTCGATTTCATCCGCACCGGCATGACGAAGCTGGGACTCGAATCAATTCACACTGTAAAGGTTTACGGGCGTCGAACAGGTGACGGTGAGCCTGCGTGGGAAGATGAAATTGATCTGATGCCTGCAAATTCCATGCCTTACCCCTTGGATAGTGGAATGCCTGACGACTCTGTAGGTTTAGGTGATGTCGAGCCCGAAGAGGAAGACTATTATCAAGAAGGAGAATTCGATCGAGATGACGACGAGGAAGACGAAGACGAATACGAAGATCAAGCCCCGCCTCCGAAAAAACAATTTCCCAAATGGGTAATACCTGTGGGTATCTTAGTACCTCTGGTGGCGATCGCAGGGCTTTTCTTTACTAAAACTTTCCCCTTCGGCGACTCTAACCCAGAACCCATCGCCCCCGAAGCTGCTTCCCCTTCCCCGAAACCCGCATCTCCCCCTTCTAAAGCCGCTGCATCCTCGACCGCCGCATCTCCGGGCACCCCACAGGCAGCCTCCCCTGCACCAAAACCCGATCCCACTGCTACAGCGCCAGCAAGCCCAGCTCCAGCCTCACCTGCACCAAAAGCCGCCGCGCCTAAGCCTGACTCTTGGAGAGAAGCCGTTAACACAGCTCAGAAGGCAGCAATTTCGGCCCAGACGGCTCAGTCTCAAAATGAGTGGATCGCAGTAGCAAGCCAGTGGCAACAAGCGGTTAAGCTCATGAGAGCCGTACCGTCAACCAGCCCTAACTATCAAAAGGCTCAGCAAAAAGCGGCAGAATATCAGGCTAACCTGATTGTTGCCAACCGCAGGGCAGCAGCAGCGCCTTAAGAGTTTTGAGTTTTGAGTTGAATACTCGATGTGCTAAAAGTCAAAAGTCAAAAGCCAAAAGTAAAAAAACTTGTTTTTACTGAAAGCTTTCTTACTTTTGACTTTTTTCAATTTTATTAAAATTTCATTTAACTTTACCTATTGCTCTGACGGCGTGACAACCCCGTCAGCCTGGTTGCTAAGGATCGCGAATTAAATAACTTACAATTTTAATTGTTATTGTGGGATGGGCCTAAGAGCCCGTCCTTTTTGGATGGGCTCTTAGGCCCATCCCACTTTCAAGAGTGGAAGTTATTTAATTCTCATTCCTAAACACAGAGCTTAGTTTAAATTTGTTCTTCCCCTTGATTAAAACGCTGAATTCCTTGATTTTCCTCTACGCGCACAATAGCATCTTTGGGAATATTGAGGATGCCTGTAAATGAATTTTGGCTTACTTTGAAAGCTTCTTCCTTATTTTTGTACTCGGCAATTTCGCGCTGTAAATTGTCAATTGTCTCTTGAAACCGAGCGGCTTGTCTGAGCATTTCTTGTTCTGAAAAGTCCAGCAATTGAATCAGATTAGCCACCTGATATTCAAGTAATTGGGTTTCGGCAATATTGTTATTAGTAACAAAAATTTTAGAAATTTCTGAATAGTCAAAAACACTTTTTTTTTCGGGCTGGGATAATGCGGTTTTGACACTAAGTGCCAAATCTTTAAATATTTCAGCCGTGCTTTGGGGAATTTTAACTTTTAGGAACATCACTACCGCAAACACACTTCCTGACGGCAGAAGTCCCCCAAATGCCAAGACAGACTTGACTTGGTAGGGGATAATTAAGGAATTTTGCTCAGGAATAAAGGGGCTGCCTTTTGCCTCTGATACGTGAAAAATATTTAATACTGCGGGTTCTAATTGCAGGAACCTTTCTCGCTCTATTCCGAGGAATGTAGGAATGTCTAAACCAAACTGCCGGATTATTTCCGAAATCGCCGGCATTTGAGCCACTAATTTTGTGCTAACTAATGGAATAGCTGTATTTTCTGCTGCGGTGTGCCGAGAATTCCACTGCGGTTCTGTGCCTGCGGCTGCTAGCAGAGTCCAACATTTCATGTCGGCGGCGGGGGAATTGCCCTTCATCAAGCGGCGCGCGGATTGTTGCAATGAGTCTTCTAATTCCCCGTAGGGATGAGTTTTGAACAAACGCACTAAGGCACAGGTATTTTCTCCAGTTTGCGAATCGCAAAAATGTTGGTAAATATAGTTAACAATCTTCTGGCTGCTGGCTTCCATACTAGCTGTATTTCTACCGAACTGGCGCAGGACTAAGCTGCATTTAGCCATGTCTTGCGGGGTAAATAGGGTAATATCGTACATTGAAAAACGCTCTCCAAGAGCTCAAACACTGTTTTTCATTTATCGTTAAGGCCGCTAAGCCATCCGGAATCCTACTGAGAGTTTTGAAAAAAGTGTTATATCAAATCCGGTAGCATCGGAATTATTCCTCTCTGTATTCTCTCCCTCTGCGTTCTCTGCGCCCTCTGCGGTTAAATCATTCCGATACAACCGGAAACGATATTAGTTAAAATATGTAGAAAATTTGCCCGCCAAATGCAGCGGTTGTATGCCAGGATACAGAAATTAAGATTTAAAAAAAATCTATCCCCTAGGGTAGGCCACAAGGACAGAAAAGCCGATGTATAATTTATGGAATAAATTTTGACGATGACTCGCCCATAGAAATTAAAAAAACAAGGTTTTTCAGCGGATATGCCTCGCGTTGTATTGGGCATTTTCGTAGATAAAAGTCGGTTTCTGGGTCAGCCATATTCACAGAAATCCTAGAAACTCAAGCTGCAATTTTTGTGGGGGGCGATCGCACGCCGATTAATCAAAAATTGGTACAATTTCGTCAGTCTTGGACGCAAAAACCGGGTTTGCTTACAGAAAAAAAACCCGGTTGCTTTGTTTTGGCTAAGTAGATGCTGTGTTCAAAACTTTTAACAACCCCACACAACTCTACTCAGCAGGTGGAGACTTTGCTTCCAGGGCATCTTTAGCAGACAATCCCTGATCTTGAACGCCAAAATACCACAAACTAGCAGCAGCTTCGGCACGAGTGACTGATTTCTTCGGCTGAAACAAAGTAGTAAAACCAAAAACCCGGCGAATATTCGCCAAATCTCCATTGTTAAAATCAGCTAAAACTGCCCGCGACGCCTGGGAATCAATCTTAGAAGCATCTTGAAAACCCCACTTTTCTTTCACTCCTTCAATGTTAGCTGTCGGCAAAACTTGACGACTATCTAAAGGCACTTTCCAGAGAATCATTGTTTCGCGAGTTAAAGGTGCATCCGGGCGAAATTTCACATCTTTAGTTTCTCCAGAAAGCGAACTCGGAATTACACCGGCTTCTGCTAAACCTTGAATTGCTGAAAAATCCGGGTCAGTTTTGGGTACGTCAGAAAAGGCTGGTTCGCTAGAGTCTACTGCTAATCTAATTTGTTTGGCTTGACGGCTAGCATAAATCTGGTTGTTAGCTGCGACTAACCAGCGGGCGTATTCGCGGCGAGTAATAATTTTGTTGGGTTTGGGTAAACTGCTGGCAGTTTCTAAATTAGCGCTTTCTGTAGTTCGCACTTTTAGCACTTCCAACTGACTTAAATCTGCCACAAACTGCCGCAACTGTTGAGGAATTTGGGTGTCTAGTTGGCTAACTTGTGCTGATTTTGGCGATGCAGATGGTGTTGGAGTAGTTCCCTCTGAATTAGAGGGAGTTGGTGAAGCGGATGGAGATGCGCTAGACTCGGAATTATTAGGTTGGGGACTGGCTGCAATTTCGGGGCTTTCTTTGCTGTAGTCGATCGCAAATTCTGTAGAACCCCCTACTTTCTGAGTAGGAGAAAGCGACACTGTTACCCGTAAATTATCTCGCGTTGCTACCAAAGAACCTTGTCCCTCGGCGGTGGGGCGGCTGACTATTTCCCAGTTGCGACGCCCAAACTCTGTGGAGTAAAAGTTCTGAACCGAATTAACAGGATCTGTGCTTTCCCACCGCAGTCGCACATTTTTTTGCGACGGATCGGTTGGCCCACCAACTTCGATTAACTCAGCATTAGGATAGAGTGGAATCTCTGTCGGGAAATCCGGAGGAAGTTTGGCGGTAGAGTTTGTCTCAATTGCTGTCGCTGGTGGCGGGGAAGAGAAAACTACTGGATTTTGTTTTAATTGCGGATCGGCGGCTAAAGATTCTTCGAGGGCCTTGCTGTTGGGGCTGTTTGCACAAGCTGTGACAGCAGCCAGCAGACACACAGCTAGCCAAGTATTTACAGCAGCGAGTATATTGGTTTTATTGGTTTTAGTGATTTTAGATCGTCCTTGAGAGTTGCCGCGCCGTTGAGTAAATATAATATTCAGCATAAATCGCCCCTTTGCAGATATATTTCTAGGCTAGCGCAGATCGATCGGGCAAATATATTTATTACCCAAATGAAATTTCTGTATTTACTTCTAGTTACTGCTACATTACTTTCATACCCTGTCAAGTTTGCCCGTCCTGCTGCATCTCAACCAGCCCCGCTACAGACAGCCATTCAGATGCCAGAGTGGCAGCCATTTTGCTCGGCGATAGGTCAATTTGCGATCGATATGCCGGCAAATCCCAAAATTAATTCCGAAATTTTTTCAAATCAAATTATTGCTCATACATACCGATCGAACTTAAAAAACAAAGAAACTTATTTGCTTCAATACTTTGACCTAGATTTTCGGCTGAGGAACAATAATATCAATAATATCAGAATAACTTTAAATAGTGCCGTTGATGTTTTCGTAGTGGCGGCGAATGCTAAACTCTTGCAAGTGCGGGATATTTCCCTCGGAGGCTATCCGGGAAAAGAATTTGAGTTTCAGCCGCTTTCCCCCACTGAACCTGTAGGTGTAGGTCAAGTTTTTTTGGTAGAAACGCGCGTTTATGGGCTGGTAGCCAGTACCTCAGAACCAGAAAATGCTCAAAAATTTCTCGACTCTTTTCGTTTATTTTGAAGCAGGAAGTTGGGTAATGGGTAGTGTACGATATTTAACGGATTTAACGGAGAAATGTTGAAGGAATAAGTCACAGATTCCAGGAAAGAGAGAAAAACGAGTGGGGAGCGGTTATCTAATTTATTAATAAAACTTATGCTTGGCAACTGGGTGTTCAGGAAAATCTTGACTTGGGCAACAAAAAAGATTCCCATCAACCGCGTTTTTGAGGAAGAATGTAGTCAGAACTAAATTACGCTTGATTTCACGTAATACCTTATGGTATTTTTTGTACTCTATCTAACGACATAGATAAATTTTACACCCGTGGAGCGATGTAGATACTTGCTCAAGTTTATATATTTGATATAAGGATTTTTAAATTGCAGAAAGCACAAACCAGAAAGCACAAACAAAGATGCTGTCTTGCTCCATCTCGCTCCCATCTGGCTCAACTAAGTCAGCCTCATAGAAAGCTTACCCGGAGGGTATTAACCTATTATGAACAAATTAACACCAATTCTCCTCAGCGGCATCCTATTATTTGGAGGTGCTGCTTGCAGCGACGTGGCTAAAACGAGCGCTGATGCTCCTAATTCTGCCACAGGAAATACCACTAGCCCGCCCCCAGCCGAGACTGTTCAAAAAACTCAGGGTGACGCCACTAGCCAGATTCGCCAAAACCAAGCAAATTCTGATATTAGGGCCAGAGAACAGCGCAACAATGTGACGGGAGGCGATGCCATAAGAGCCGATGGCGACCTCCAAAGTGAAGTGCGCTCCAAGTTAGAAGTAAACATCACTAAAGGTCAGCTAACTGTGGAGGCCAAAGACGGGCTTGTCACCGTAGGTGGCACAGTTCCCAATCAAACTGATCTAGCTAAAATTGAGCCGCTAGCTAAAGAGATTAAGGGTGTCAAAGATGTGAATGTTACGGCTGTTGTCGCCCCTGCTGCACCCGCATCGCCTAGCAGCAATCAATAAATGAGCCGGAAGAAGTCCGAGGGAAAGATATAGTTATCTAGTAGGAGAGAAGTCTGAGGGAAGAGGGTAAAGTTTGGCATTGTAAGATTGCTTGCGGAGCAGATTACAAGGCTTAGGTGACTCTCTAGGGAGAGCTGGGTTTTAAAGTGAAAGAGTTTAAATTGAATTTTAAATTCACCCATTCAAAACTCACGCAATACCTGCAACTTCCCCTTCCCAATTTCCGATTTCCCATCCCGGACAATTAGTGGGAAACCAACCTGAAGATAGAGTGGGAAGTTATTCCCAGCGACCGATGAAAATTGTTGGGAAAAAATGACTAAATGTGATTGATGGCAGAGCATAAATTCTGTGGTTGTGTAAAAGTAGTATATTTTTCAGGAGAAAAAAAATGGCTTTAGGTCAACACAAGCGAGCTGTAGGAGCATTTTCTAATTACCGAGATACGGAACTAGCCCTGATGGAGCTGCAAAGTACCGGGTTTCCGATGAATAAAGTTTCGGTAGTTGGGGAAAAGCTAGATAACAGCGAAATTGCGGGCGCTAGCGCTGGTAAGAGTACCGACGAGAAAGTCGGTGGTGGCGCCAAAGCAGGGGCGACAGCGGGAGTCGTGACGGGCGGTTTGATTGGGTTACTCGGAAGCATTGGAGCGCTAGCGATTCCGGGAGTTGGCCCGGTGATGGCGGGGGGTGCGATCGCAACTCTGCTGGCAGATACTGTAGTCGGAGGCGCGATTGGGGCTGCAGCAGGCGGTTTGGTCGGCGGTTTGGTCGGTTTGGGAGTTCCTGAAGATAAAGCTAAAGCTTATAACGATCGCGTCTCGCGCGGAGAATATTTGGTATTCGTAGAAGGAACAGATGCCGAACTTGCCACAGCCGAAGGAATTATGACTGTGCGGGGCATTCAGGATTGGGGCATTTACGATGTGCCAGCAGACACCGGCCGCAGAGCTTCGGGTCGCCAGAAGCGCGCCGTGGGAGTATTTTCCACCCGCCGCGAGACGGAACACGCACTGGGAGAACTGAGAACTGCCGGTTTCGACATGAATCGGGTTTCGGTCATCGCTAAGGATGCTGACTCCAAGGGCGACATCGCAGGCATTGACGTGCACGACAGCACGGACAACAAGGCCGATGAAGGGGCCACAAAAGGCGCCCTCACAGGTGGCACTTTGGGCGGTTTGACAGGCTTGTTGGTAGGTCTGGGCCTAGTGGCAATTCCGGGCATCGGGCCGATTATGCTGGCAGGAGCCTCAGCTACGGCGATCGCCACTACACTTGCCGGTACAGCTTTGGGTGCGGCAGCAGGGGGCTTGATCGGAGCTTTAGTCGGTATGGGAATTCCCGAAGAGGAAGCTAAAGTATACAACGATCGCGTGGCGAAAGGAGATTACTTGGTACTGGTTGACGGCAGCGAAGCAGAAGTCGCTAAAGCCGAAAGCATTCTGAGCCGCGGAGGTATTCAACATTGGAACACCTACGACTATAATCCCAGCGTCGATAGTGCTCGCGCTGATTACGGCGCACCGGGCACTCCAGGGGTTGATACTACGCCTGGTATTTACGATCCCAATCAGGGCGTTACGGGCAACCGTCGGATTTAATCATTCAGACTTTGTTTGGGTATGGTTTCTACTTTCTGCAGGGTAGTCGCACTCGCGCACTCGGATTGTAGAAAGCGATCCAAGCAACAGTGGCGAGCTAGCGGTTTTACGCTTCGTCGGTAAAATTATCTCAAAAGTCGGCTTTTTCTCTGAAAGCTGGCTTTTGTTTTGTTCTGGAAAGTTAAAAAAGCTCCCTGTCAAAAGTTTAATTTGGATTAGGGGCTCAATCCGTGAGCTGGGCTTTGCGCCGGAGGAGCGATGGGCTCCCTTAATTTTTATAGCCTAAATCAGCAGCAGTTTTTTACTCTGTAACACTCACTACAGCTCGATTGCCAACCCCGCAGTATTATCAAATTTGATGACATAAATTACAGCAGATATTGCCCAGTTAGTCAAAGAGCGACTATCTTTAATTATGGGGTGGCTAATTTCACCAACTTATACAGGTGAAGTACCCAGTCCCGCGCGCCCAGAAATGCCTGCGGTGGTCGGCAAATATTAGAATAGTAATAATTGTCGGAGGCTTCGGGCAAGACTTAGGCTGGTCATTAGTTAGCTGTAGCAGCCGAATTGCCGTTGGCAATACCTGCTACAGGAATACAGTTTTTCTGGGAATGCCTCACCGAAACATTTGAGAAGCCCAGAAACAGCTTTTATGTCCGGGAGCGCGTCAGGTGTCGGGTGTTCTGTAAATTAGAACCGCAAGCGCTCATGGATCGAGTAAACATTAACAGCAAGCACAGCAGCGCGGGAGCACAATGGCTCGCGGCTAATTTTTTCGCGAAATCTCAGGCTCAGCGCAGCGTATTGTTTGCTTTGCCTGCTGCTCGCTCAGCACTCCGAGGGAAACAGCCTTCCTGTGGGATTTCACGCTGCGCGCAGCACAGTGGGGGGAGGTGAAACTAGCTGAGCTGACCGAGCTCTGCTTTCAGGGGCGATCGAAGATAGAAGGCACTTATGTAGAAGGCATTGGGGGTTGAAGCTCCGATATCTTGTTTCTTGATTGCACTAATAAATTCGATCGCCAGTACCAGCAATTTTTCCGGTCAGAATGCGGCGCGGATGCCGCCAGCAATACCCCAAATATTCGATCTATCTTTACAAGAGCGATCGACCACTTCTCGGTATTTTGGTAAATAGTTAGCCGGTAATATTAGTGGTTAGCAGTTAGTATAAATAAAACTAACAATTAACAACTAACATCAACGGCTAAATAATTACTAGCCAAATAATACTTACAGGACTTACAGGCGGCGAGAAACGCGGTTTTTTCATAACTTCCGCGCTAGCCAACCTCAGATTATACCAGAACCCGGTTTATTTTCGTAAATTATAACTATGAGAGCAGGGTGATGGTAGGAATCAAGCAGTTTTGACAATTGTTAATGTGGCAGTATTAGTTTAAAAAACTGACTGGCAAACACGATAGTACAAACTTTCACACAACATAGAACATCGAGAAATTAAGGAAACTCACTCAATTTTTTTATGAATTTCACTGAACTTTTAAGTGCCGATGAACTTTTAATTAGACATAGAAACGGGGAACGAGATTTTCGAGGAGCTAACCTCATTGCAGCTCATTTGAGTGAAGCTAATCTCAGTCGAACAAATTTGAGCAACGCTAATTTGAAAGGTGCCAACTTAATTAGAAGCAAACTGATTGGAGCTAATTTAAACGCCGCCGACTTGAGCGGAGCTAATTTGTCTAAGGCGAAATTAATTGAAGCCAACCTGGGAAGTTCTAGTTTCACTGGAACTGTGGCGATATCCGCAGATTTTAGCGGGGCCAATCTCAGCGGAGCAATATTGTCTCAGGCGGACTTGAGCAAAGCTGTGATGACGGGAGCGAGTTTAGTAGGAGCTTGTTTGCTAAGTGGCTCGAAACTAACTGAGGCTAATTTGAGCGGGGCGACGCTGAGCCGAGCAATTATGAGCGGGGTTGACTTAAGTAGAGCAAATCTGACGAGAGCGATTCTCACCGAGGTAGATTTGACCGGGGCGAACCTGAGCGGAGCAACTTTAACTCGGGCTTATCTCAATCGCGGAAATCTCAGCGGCGTCAATTTGGTTGGGGCTTGCTTGAGCGAAGCAAGTCTGCGGGAGGCTTCTATTAGCGCTGCTAATTTAAGCGGTGCTGACTTGAGCGGTGCTGACTTGCAATCGGCCAATCTAAATGGCTCTAATTTGAGCGGTGCCGACTTGCAGGGAGCTAATTTGAGTAAAGCTAATTTAAATGGTTTGATTCTGCACAATGCGGATTTGAGGGCTGCGAATTTGAACAAAGCTTCTTTGCGGGGAGCTAACTTGAGCGGTGCAAATTTGGCAGGTGCTAGCTTGCTGGAAGCGGATTTGCGGGGGGCGAATTTGAGTCACGCCAATTTGTCGGGAGCCGGTTTGCTGCTGAGTTCTCTGACAGGGGCGAATTTGACAGGAACTAATTTGTCCGAGGCTAATTTGATTGGGGCCAGCTTGAATGTGGATAATTTGAATGAAGCAGCTTTGGGCGGGGCGATTTTGCCGAATGGAGCTACTCACAGCCGTGATTGATCAGTTGATTAACCATAATTAATTAGGTCAATCTCAACAAAACCGAACACCGAGAAACCCGATTTTTGTATGGGCGGTGCCCAGAGTGCCGGCCCTTCCGGGTTTCTAGCCTCTCCATCGCCCGGAGCTGATTAAGGCGGTTGAGCTTTAACCCAATTCTACGGAAAGCCGATTTTGGCAGGAAATGCAGGAAACATCGATCGCCCCGCTCAAACTCCAATCGAACTCAACTTGCACTCGGTCAGGGCCCAAGCGCCCCAAAAAATCCGGTATCCTCGCGCTCATCGCTATTGGGGAAATATTTTGGGAATTTACTTGCAAAATTTATGGACACCGTGCTATGGTTAAAAGGTTTGAGACTTAAAAAATCAATAGAGGTAAAACCCCGCAGAATGAAACAATTGGGAACCCATCTGGTCGCTGATGCTTGGCAGTCTCCTGGAGACCTGCTCAACGATCCTGAACGTATCCGCCGCGCTATTCTCGATGCGATCGAAGCCGGAGGAGCTACTCTCATCGATTTGTGCGTACACCAGTTTAGTCCTCACGGAGTGACAGCTACTGCTACTTTGGCAGAGTCCCATATAGCAATCCATACTTGGCCTGAACACGGTTATTTTGCTGCAGACTTATTTTTCTGCGGAGCCGGCGACCCTCACCGAGCCATGAAGGTGCTACAGACAGCTTTGGAAGCTAAACAGGTAAAACTCACTGAGTTCACGCGCGGTTTCGAGCCCGGGGTGGGAATCGTAGGTTCTGCTTGTGAAGAGCAGTATGCCCCTCGTTCAGTAGAAACGATTGCCGCCAGAGGATGATGGCCAATTAGCGTAACTTTGAACATTTTATGCTAGGTTTTGTTTAAAATCCCACGGCTTGAGCCGTGGGATTCTTGTTGGAATTTACTTTTTCATTAATAAAGGGCGAACAACTAAATAACCTGCACCGAAAGCTGCAATCACAATCAGAAAAATCGCGATCGCCAACCACAATCCACTTAAGTCTGAGGTTTTTTTGAGTTGCGATCGCACACGGTAAGGAGTTTCCGGCACCTCTGTAAATAATTTTTCGGGAAGTGGCTGCGGCATCGAGGCGGCTGTTGGCTCCGGTTCCGGTAGTGGGAAGGGGAAAGCCACTGTCTGAGGTGGTTGAGGTATGGCAGAGTTAGTCTGCGAGGTTACAGGTGGTGGGGGCGGAGGTTCAACGCTGAAATTGAATTTGACTGACGGCATTTGAGGCATCCCTGTCTGGGTGATGCTCTGAGCCGAGTTGACTACTTGCTGTAACTGTTGGGATACTTGAACTACTGTTTCTACTTCTCGCCGCAGTTGTTGATTTTGTTGGACTAATTGCTGATTGTGGGTTTTGAGGGAGTCCACCATCGCTTGGGCTGCTTGGAGCTCTGCCGTGACTTCTCGATAGAGGGAAATTGGTACTGATGGAGAGTAACTATTTGAGTTTTCAGGGGAAGTATTGTCAGATAAGGTAGTATTTTGCATAATTGTAGATGGCGAGGGTGAACTTGTTTTAGTTTAGCCTGAGAGTATTTGCAATTAGATCGATCGCAACACAATTCGTCAAGATATTTGTTACAGATATTGAACGTAAAATTAATTTAATGTTACAAGTTTTTAGTCGATCGCTATGAACAACCACGCACCCGAACAAACTATGTCGCAAAAGTCAAGCACCGAGGAAATGAAATACGGCGAACGCCAGATTTTGGAAGGGGAGTTAATTACTTTCCCGAATCCGCGAGTCGGGCGGCGCTACTCGATTAACATTACGTTGCCAGAGTTTACTTGCAAGTGTCCGTTTTCTGGCTATCCAGATTTTGCGACAATTCACGTTACTTACGTGCCAGACGAGCGGGTGGTAGAGTTAAAGGCGCTGAAACTGTACGTTAACAGTTATCGCGATCGCTACATTTCTCACGAAGAATCGATCAATCAAATTTTAGACGATTTTGTGGCGGCTTGCGCGCCGCTGGAAGCGACGATTAAGGGCGATTTTTCGCCGCGGGGGAACGTCCACACCGTGATTGAGGTGTCGCACCAGAAGTAGGTGCAGTCCCTGTGAGTGTCCGCCCGCTTGAACTGCTTTAGCGGGTAGGTATCTCATCGGAGAGAGATTCTAATGACATAAATTGTTTGACATTTAATATTTCAATCAACACCAGTTCTCCGCTGCTAGAATAGTGCAGAATCATGTTTCCTTCATCTTCGGCATAAGCGATCGGGCAATCAGAAATTTCGATCAGCATCGCATCTACATCTTGGGTGTATCTAATCTTTTTCATCTCGTGACTTTCTAGAATCTCTCTTTTTAGTAATGCGTGTTAACTGAACTCAATCCTTTTCATCACATTTATTTCCTGTTTAATTATCCGTTTTTTACCTGGTTTAAGGTGCGCCTAGCGCACCCTACGGTTAGCTTTGACTAGCTAGAGAAGTCTGCGCTATTTCGCTCTTTTTTTCCTCTTGTTTCGATTCTGCCAACTTGTCCAAAATCTCCACAACTTCTCTTTCAAAAGTCACCTGAGCGCGATTTGTGCGGCCGCCGACGTATAGTTTGCCGTCCTTTTCCAAAGCCCAAATCTGCGAGTGAGACAGATAGCTCATCAGCACACTAAGCATTAGCAACCCGAAGCCAGTATAAACGATCGGAATGCCCGGATCGGCTTTAATTTGCAATCCCGTACTGCCTACAACTTCGTCAATTGTCAGCATGACTCCGTTAACTTCTACCGCCGTGCCGGCGCGAACTGTAGTTAACAATTTGCCATCCGTACCGTACACTAACATCGTTCCTTGCAAGTCTTTTGCTAGCAGAGAAACTCCCGCACTCAAATCGGGTTTTGTGGGAATCCAAGCACCCCAAATTCGGCCTTTACCTTGAGTGTCTAACTGAGCCATTGGCAATTGTAAAACCGGGCTTTTGTTGAGGCGAACTCGCACGGCGGCTATTGCCCAATCTGCTTGATAAAATGTGACTCCCCGATATCTTAGGGGCTCGTTAACGTGAATAGTTTTACGATCGACCTCTTGGCCTGTTTTGTCCAAAACTGACAGATCAGAGTAAAATTGGTCGATCGCACCGCTCGGACTATAATCAATCCAGAACCGATTAACTCGCATCGACCAATCCTTCGGTATTTGCGGCCCCGCCCAAGGCCCCGCATCCAAGATATTCTGCACCTGAAATGTTTCGCCGCTGGCAACCATTTCTTGACCTAGAAATCCCGTCATTGCGCCCCATATCGACCCAGCTAAAATAATTAGCATACTGGCGTGAACAATAATCGGGCCGATTTTGCCAATTATTCCCTTGCGGGCATAAACTTTTTCGCCTTCTCGAAATATGCGGTAGTTTTTTTGCTGCAAAAGTGGTTCTAACGAAGTTAAAGCAACTGTTTCTAATTCCGCACTGAGAGCTAATTTTTCAAACTGCTTTGGTTCTTCATAAAATTTCCAGCGACGGGCGGCTTTTAATGCGGGAAATTGTCGGGTAAATGTACAAGCTGTTAAGCTGCTGCCAAACAAAATTAGGATTGACAAAAACCACCAAGTGCGGTATACGTGGTCAAGTCCTGCAATTAGCACAACTTTCCAAGTTAGGAAGCCGAACAAAGCAGGGTGTTCTGGATAGTTAGATTGGTAAAAAGGTACTGATTGGCCTTGTTCGATGACAGTGCCGGAAATGCTGAAAAATGCGATCGTCAGCAGCAAGATAATTGCCAACCGCAAATCTGCGAGCACCGGCAAGATTTCTCGCTTGAAAAACTTTTGAGGGGCAGTCGCCCAGTTTGAGAGTTTTGATAGAAATACTTCTTTTGATGTCATTGGTAATTATGAAGAAAGTTCGGCAACGGATTTTGTAAGGGATGTAACGGATATCAGCAAGTTCGGCAACGGATTGTGTAACGGATGTAACGGATGGCACAAGGGAGAAGGAAGAAAAAAGAGGGAAAAACAAAAGATGAACAAAATATTATTATGTTTATTGAAAAAGTCTCAATCAATTTTGAATTCTTTCTCTTTTCTTTCTTTCTTCCTTCGTGTTCTAGCGCTTACGCGCGGCTTCGCCTAACGCGTCTTCGCGGTTCGTTAAAAAAACTTAATTCACGCATTCCGTAGTGATTGCTATATCTTTCAATAAGGGCTGAAGTCCTTACAACGAAACTTACGCGGGAAGGATGCGGGAAAGCAGAGAGAAAACGCCAAATCCTACTAGCAAAACGCCACTAACAGGCGTAATCCAACTCGACCACCGACGTAATTCTAACAGCTTTTTTATGCTAGCAGTGAAAGTACCTGCTATGATTAGCGGAGCGACGTAGCCAGCAGCGTAAAACAGCAGTAACACACCACCTAAAACTGTATCTCCCGTTTTGGAAACCCAAGCTAAGAGTGTAGCTAAAACCGGAGTGCTGCAGGGAGAGGCTACTAAACCAAAAGTTAAGCCCAATAAGTACGATCGCACACCCGCCGGCAAATCTTTCGGCACCCACCCCACAGCGTCGAAAGACGGCATTTGTAAGGGTAAAGCTTCGAGTAAATTCAGCCCCATTAGAATAGCAATAATGCTGACAAGAATTGGCAAACCCAGGCCAATTTTGCCGTAAACTTGTCCGGCAAATGATGCTACAATACCTAAACCCGCAAGGGTGGTGGCTAATCCCAGGGAAAACCACGCCGACTGGGCGGCGGCTTGCAGGCGACTTTTTGCTTCGTATCCACCGATGTAGCCGATCGTGATCGGCAACATTGAAAGCATACAGGGCGTTAAGCTCGTTAGCAACCCTGCCAGAAAGATGACTCCGACGCTGACTAAACTGAGGTTTGTCAGTTGAGTATTTACTAAGTTATTAGCAAATTGTGCGAGTTGGTAAAGTTGAGTTTGCAGGGTTTCCATCAGTCGATTTTAGATTTTAGATTTTAGATTTTAGATTTTAAATTTTAGATTGAGTCCACAGCCCATCGATTTTAGATTTTAGAGAGACTCTACAGATGAATTTGGGAGTTTAAACTAAATATCTAATATTTTTGTTATTCACGACTCCTGTCGGGGGCTGGTATCCCTAGGCAGGCGACTTCAGGTTCGGGGCTGTTCTGGCTTTGTTGAAAATTGTAACAGATGCGCGCAGGTTCGGTTTGAGATTTAAGATTTTAGCGAGATTTACTGGTTGGGAGTTAAAAGGTCGATCGCACCCTGGTTTAAATTGATATCTTGACCGCAAGCATCCAGGATACCCGCCACGTGATTCATTCCTTCGGAGACTCAGGAGGGAGAAATAAAAACCTGTATCCGATGAAACTTGCCCCCCGAATCTATCCGTGGGGTCAAGGCTTCAATCTAAAATCTAAAATCTAAAATCGATTGACAGCATCCTCAACAAGCTGTTGGCAATGGGCGCAGCTACACCCGATAATGCGAAATCAGCCCGAAAGCCTGTTGTTGAAATTATTCAAGCAGACTTTAATTTTACTCTACTGTAAATTAAAGCCACTTTCTTCATTAATAGACCCGTCCGGCATTATTGCCCCTGCCAGCACCGCACCTCTGAGATTTGCTCCCGTTAAAGTAGCGCCTTCTAAATTAGCATTGCTCAAATTTGTGACTTGTTTGGAACCTCGGAAAAAGAAGCTGTGCAAGTCAGCACCTGTTAAATTAGTGTCTGCCAAATTAGCATATTGCAAGTCAGCACCGTGCAGCGTCGCATCCGTTAAGTTAGCTTGGGTAAGATTGCTTCCCCAAAGTCGAGAATCTAAGACATTAGCATCTTGTAAATTGGCGCGGCTCAGATTGGCCAAAGTCAGATTAGCATCCCACAACTTCGTACCGTTGAAATTAGCTTCTGTCAAATTGGCTCGACTGAGATCCGTGCCTAGAATATCAGCATTTGCTAAATTAGCGCCGGTGAGGTCTGCGCCAGAAAGGTCAGCATTTTTTAAGTTAGCACCGGACAAATTAGCGCCGGACAAATTAGCGCCGCTCAAATTGGCTTCTTGGAGATTAGCGCCCCGCAAATCGACAGCGCTCAAATCGCATTGCTTCCACAGAAAGCTGACGCACCAATTATCCTTTAATAGGTGACTCAAATCCTCCCCATTCGCTGCCATCACAGGAGGAGTTAAGTAGAGAGTGAACAGGACG
This sequence comes from Microcoleus sp. SVA1B4, assembly GCF_036700545.1. Lineage (NCBI taxonomy): Bacteria > Bacillati > Cyanobacteriota > Cyanophyceae > Oscillatoriales > Microcoleaceae > Microcoleus > Microcoleus sp. SVA1B4. The sequence goes on along the minus strand of NZ_JAUBPB010000032.1, from coordinate 37,284 downwards.
ATCGCCAACAATGCAGCGAAGAAAATTTTCAACCTCATAACTTTTTTCATTGACACTAATTTGTGCCATAAATTATTGATGTCTAATCAAAGCATAGCAAATAATCGGCAACTTTCCTCAGCAATATTACTCAAAAATATTAGTAATTTGTGGAACAGGCTGTCGGGCCTGTTAAGCGAGAATGGTGCTCTGGGCGTGAGTAAAAACCGGGTTTAAGATGGCCGTGTCCGATGGACAAATCCCGATCGAATATCGCTACAAAGTAATACTTGCTGCCGACAGTTGCGATCGCTCTCCCAGGGGCATACCTGCCAATAATCCCGGTAGGAACTGCTCAATATGGGAAGAAAGAAACCGCCAATCTAGCTTGAAAACCTTATATTTAAAGGGTTCTAGACGCATTTGTTCTGAAGTGCGATCGGCATCACTAACTAAGCCGAACTTTCATCACACAAGTCAATGCCCCAGCATCACCAAATCTCATCAAACTTATCACGTTCCTGAGACTACGGATATCACTGTCAGTAGCTGAAGTATGGAGGAAAATGACAGCATACAGTTGAACACCACTTCTCCCATGCCTACTATCCCCCTTCTCCCAAGCCAATTAGTTGTCACAACTATTTTCAATTCGATCGAATCTTTGGGATTCACTAATATTGCAGGCAAAGTATTTTCGGGGGAGCAAGCTGAATCCCGACAAGAGGCAAATTTAAAAGTTAGTACCAAAAAGTTTTACACTCAGGGTTTAAAAAATCTCGAACAACAAAACTTGGACGGCGCTATTAAAAATTTTACTGCCACAATTAACATTAATCCGCAATTCGCGTCAGCTTACAACGATCGCGGTGTGGCCCGCTACAAATTAGGCTATAAGCAATCGGCGATCGAAGATTTAACTACAGCCATCGAACTCAATCCTTACCGAGCCAAGTATTACAGCAATCGGGGGTTTATGCTGACTCGTTTAAAACATTATACTGCGGCGATCGCAGATTACAACTCGGCACTCCTGCTCAACCCTAATCTAGCTCAATCTTACTTTGACCGAGGTGCTATCCGCCTGCAAATGGAGAATTCCCTAGCAGCACTAGCTGATTTTGAGTCAGCAATTCGCCTCAATAACGATTTTGCTAAAGCTTACTTTAACCGAGGAGTGATTAGATATAAATTGAGAGAGGTTCAGGGAGCATTTGAGGATTTTCAGAAAGCGGCAGGGCTTTTTAAGCAGCAGGGGAGAATGGATTCTTATCAAGATGCGGTTTCTAAAATTAGTCAGCTATGGTATTAGTTGAATTTGGAAATTAGGAATTGATAATCAGGTAAGGTGCACCGAAGAGCACCCTACACCTATAATTAGGGCGTGAGTCTTGTTAAAGTTAGCCAACTCTCAAGGCGGCGTCTCCGGGGGGCAAGTTATCCACAACGAAAGGACTAAGAGAGTTAATTGCAAAAGCAGCATTTTGAACGGCTGCGGGGGTGGCATTTTGAACCACAGCCAAAGTAACTCCTCCAAATTGAATGAGTGTGTTGCTGCCTGATTGGGTGAATGAGGTGTTGGATAAAGGGCTGGTTAAGCCAATACGATCGCCATCTCCCGGCCTAAAATCAATAATTATATCGCTCGACCCATCCAACTCCAGATTTTCACCCGTAACCAGAACAAACGTATCAGTACCGCCACCACCAGTGAGAGTATCGCTGCCAGTATCGCCAATCAAAAAATCGTTACCATCGCCACCGATTAAAACATCGTTTCCTCTGCCGCCTCGCAAAAAGTCGTTACCAGCATCGGCATTGATAATATCGTCGCCGAGATTTCCGTTGATAATATCGTCGCCCACACCTCCGCTAATGGAGTCGTTACCTTTGCCGCCTCTAAGAAAGTCGTCACCCGCTTCGCCCG
>NZ_JAUBPB010000032.1:0-35278 GCF_036700545.1 Microcoleus sp. SVA1B4 | reverse complement strand
TCCAAAGGAATAAAACGCGCCTGATTGGTATCAGGGTCAATAAAACTACCCGTTCCCAATTGACTCGCTGGAATTGTAGTATCTCTGCTGCGCGGATCGCCTCCTTGCACTACAAAAGGCTCTGGCTGGCGCACAACTCGGTGAAACATCACCCCGTCGTAAATGCCTCGTTCAACTAAGTCAACAAAATTGCCAGCGGTAATAGGGGCATTAGTGCCATCGACTTCGATCGTAACGGGTTGACCGTTAATTATCTGGACTACTATAGCTTTGCCTGTTAACGGGAGTGCAGCGCTCATGGGTAAATTGCTATTGGAGTGAGTGATATTTGGGTTTTAGAAGCAATCCGCGAATTGCCCTTACCCATTTAATCAGAAAACTGTAAACTTGTCTTAAGTACAGTTCTACTTCTAAAATTTATGATGTCCCGTCGCAAGTTTTTTACCACTTTATTGGCAATTTGTCTAGTTTTTCTAAGTTTCAATTTTGCCACACCTGCATTTGCCCTCGGTGGCAAGCTTCCGACGGTGAATCAACCAGCGCCGGATTTTAGTTTGCCGACAAACAGCGGCGACGGACAAGTGTCCCTGTCCGATTATCGCGGTAAGTGGCTGGTAGTCTATTTTTATCCGAAAGACTTTACTTCGGGATGTACGATCGAAGCGCGTCGATTTCAGGAAGACTTGCCGAAATACTTGGCAAAAAATACTCAAATTATCGGTATTAGCGCTGATGATGTCAACTCCCACGCGGAATTTTGCGATTCGGAAGGTTTGAAGTTTCCACTGTTAGCTGATACCGACGGTAAAGTGAGTAAAGCTTACGGTTCTTGGATGAGTTTTATCTCCGCGCGACACAGTTTTATTATTGACCCTGAAGGCGTTTTACGTGAAACTTTTGTGAAGATTAATCCGGCGATTCACTCTAAAGAAGTGTTTGCCCGGTTGCAGGAATTGCAGGCTAACGGGTAATACCATTTTAGATTTTAGATTTTAGATGTTAGATTTGAATAATTGGGAATGACTGATGAACCTTGTCTTGGTAGTGAAGACTACATTCCTCTGAAAATACAGAGGAATGTAGTCTTCACTGCCAACGTTATCAGGTTGATTTGAACTCACATCTTGCACCATTCTCAATAATTCTTTTTTGGGTGGATTCTCCTGCCCAACCCCTACTCCCCACAAGAAAATCTACTCTTTGTGGAACGGGCCCCAGATCCCGTTCTTGACAATGGTGCAAAATCTCAGTTTTACCGGAAATGATAGCTGTAACGTGACAAGCGATAAAAGACTAAATCTAAAATCTAAAATCTAAAATCGCCTGTCATGACATATTCAATGAGAATTAAACTTGCTATTGACTGCAACAGATGCGACAGAAGATTCATTGTCTGAAAAATTTTTCTTTCTGCTAGCCATGCGACGTTCCGGGTCAATTCCCTCGAAGGTTGGCGGCAACCAAACTCGGACTACCAACAACACTGCCAAAACCAGCAAAAATGCGCCTGTTGATAATATTTGAACCGAGGGAGTTTCCAGCACTCCCCGCACTATCACTTCTCGCAAAACTGATACAATACAAACTTCCACAGCTACGCCGATCGAAACTCTTTTTTCTTGCAAGTAAATAATTAGCAGCCGAAATAATTCCACTAAAACTAATAGAAATAAAATATCTGCCGTGACTTCCTGGAAATTCAAAGGAGGTAGCAGCGAGAAGAACATTTCTCGCAGTTCTAGCACCATGAAACAAAACAAACCAATACATAGGGAAATTACAATTAAGTCTTGGACTGTTTCCAGACCGGTGACGATTAATTGCAAATTCAACCATTGAGGGGGGTTACTCGACGAGTTGTTTAAACGCTTTTCCATTGACATATGCTGCAACTTGTTTGGCTTTCTTACAGCTTAATTGAACTTAGGTTAATCTATGGCAATTTACAGGTTTAATCTCTTTATCAGTCTCATAAAATTTCGATTGGTTGACAATTTCACACACACTTTTATTTGCCACCCAGGTGGCTTGACATTTAGTGATAGTTTATGCTATGTGAAGCCTGCAATAAGTAGCTTTGATATCTAAAAAATACAAGTCTGAATGCTGAAATGCCCCAACTGCTATAAAATATGAAAATTGTAAAGAATTATTTACCACAGCTTGATAAACTCAAGCTAGGGACTCTCGGCTTTAATCATACAAAAGCCGGAAAGTTAGCCCAAAAACCAAAAGTAATCCAGAGAGGATTGAACACAATGGCATTTGAACTTGCACCGTTACCCTTCGCCGCTGACGCCCTAGAGCCAGCTCATATGTCGGCCAACACTTTTTCGTTCCACCACGACAAGCACCACGCTGCTTACGTGACCAATCTGAATAAACTGATTGAAGGAACTGAAATGGCGAGCAAATCCCTTGAAGAAATTGTCAAGGAATCTGCTAAAGACCCATCCAAAGCCGGCATTTTCAACAATGCAGGTCAAGTTTGGAACCACAATTTTTTCTGGAATTCCCTCGCACCGGGCGGCGGTGGCACTCCGACAGGAGCTTTAGCTGAGAAAATCAACGCCGACTTCGGCAGCTTCGACAAATTCAAAGAAGAATTCAAGACTGCTGCGACAACTCAGTTCGGTAGCGGCTGGGCTTGGCTGGTTTTGGACAACGGCACTTTGAAAGTTACCAAAACTGCTAACGCTGACACCCCGGTAGCACACGGCCAAACTCCGTTGCTGACTTTGGATGTGTGGGAACACGCTTATTATTTGGATTTCCAAAACCGCCGTCCCGACTACATTACTAATTTCTTGGATAATTTGGCTAACTGGGAGTTTGCAGCAGCAAATTTGGCTGCGGCTTAGTAGCATCTGAGTTTGAGGACTAAAGTCCTCACTACCAAACGATAAAGTTTGTAGTGAGGACTTTAGTTGTGATGAATGAGAATTATTTAACCCAACTTGCTATTAGCAGACAAAAACAGCTTTCAACATTCCTTCGCCTCGGTCTGGTTGGAGTTCAAATCCGAGTTTTTTACAGAGGCTCTGCATCTGGTAGTTGCTATTGAGAATGTAGCCGACGATCGCCTCTAATTTCTCTTCCTGACCAATTTGCAACATCCGCCTCAATAATTCTGTTCCCAAACCGCGCTGCTGATAGCTATCGCTAACGATGAGGGCAAATTCGGCTTGGTTTGTGCCGTGGAGTTTGCTCAGACGCGCTACTCCCAAAATCCGGTGTTCTGAGGTTTCCGGGTCTTGACGATCGGCTACTAACACCATTTCGCGATCGTAGTCAATAAAACAAATCCGGGTCAAACGTTCGTGAGCGATGCGGTGCTTTAACTTTACCATGTGAGCGTAGCGCAAATAGACGCTCTCTTCCGAAAGTTCTTTGTGGAACAGCACCATCAGCGGCTCATCTTCTGGGCGAATCGGACGGATCGTGATGGGACGATCGCCCTCCGTTGACCATTGTTGAACGTATTGCGTAGGATAGGGGCGAATCGCGGGAGAAATGGGGTTTTCCGTTGTTTGCAGAACAACGCGGGCATCAAGAGCGATCGCACCTTCAGGAGAAACCAGCAGCGGATTAATATCAATCTCGGCAATTTGAGGTTGCTCTACAATCAGTTGACTGAAACGAACTAATAACTGTTCGAGTTGTACCAGGTCAATTGCCGATCGGCCGCGCACTCCTTGCAAAGCTTTATAGATGCGCGTTTGCTCCATCATCCGCCGCGCTAGGGTGGTATTTAAAGGCGGAAGTGCTAGCGATCGATCTTGAAAGACTTCCACTAATTGTCCGCCGGAACCAAACAGCATCACCGGCCCAAATTGTGGGTCGATACTGCTACCTAAAATTAGTTCATAGCCTTCCAAGTGCACCATCGGCTGCACTGTCACGCCGAGAAACGCTGCCGGATCGATCGCCCGTACCCGCTGGGCGATCGCCTCAAAGGCACTAATTACAGCCTTAGCATCGCCTAAATTTAGTTTTACGCCCCCCACATCGGTTTTGTGAGTAATCGTCTCAGAATGGAGTTTTAGCACCACTGGATAACCGAGGATCTCGGCAATTTCCACAGCTTCGGCCGCACTCGCTGCAATTTCTGTCGCTACGGTGGGAATGCCGTAAGCGGAGAGCAACTGTTTTGATTCGTACTCGGTTAATAGAGTGCGATTGTTTTGGCCCGCGGCCGTCAAAATCTTCGCAGCAGTCGCACACCCGGAAGTCTCGATTTCGCAATCAGCGGGGAGAGATGGCGTTTCGTAGATAGCGCGCAGGTTGTACGTGTACCGCCACATATAGTTGAACAACCTGACGGCGGTATCGGGATAGGGGAAAGTCGGAATATTTGCCTGATTGAGAATTTGCGTTCCCGCTGACACTTCCACACCGCCCATCCAGCTTGCTAATAAGGGCTTTCGGAGTTGGCTGTAAGACTTGAGTTTTTCTGCGGTTTGGGTGGGATTTGTCATCGCTTGTGGCGTTAGGATGACCAGCAATCCGTCACTATTGGGATCGGGAGCGACCACTTCTAGAGTTTTGGCGTAACGATCGCTACTAGCATCGCCCAAAATATCGATCGGGTTGTGATGACTCCACTGAGGCGGCAAAAACTCATCAAGCTGCTGCACCGTCTCCGGTGCTAGATCTGCCAGCGCACCGCCGTCGCTAATTAAGGCATCAGTGGCGATCGCCCCTGGCCCTCCTGCATTGGTGACGATGGATAGGCGGTTTCCCTGCGGTCGCGGTTGCTTTGCCAGAATTTCTGCCATGTCGAACAAATCGGAAATCGTATGTACCCGCAACGCGCCACAGCGGCGGAAAGCAGCGTTAAGCACGTCATCGCTGCCGGTCAAAGCTCCCGTATGGGAAGCGGCGGCTTGGGCGGCGGCGGCGGTACGTCCTACCTTGAGAAGGATGATCGGTTTGTCGATCGCCACTGGGCGGGCGGCGGACAGGAACGAACGAGCATCACCCATAGATTCCATGTACAAAACGATACTGTGGGTATGGGGGTCGTCTCCGAAATACTCGATCAGATCGCCCCAACCGACATCGAGCATAGAGCCGATCGACACAAAACCGCTAAAACCGACATTTTCTCCCAAACTCCAATCTAGGATCGAAGTACAGAGGGCGCCGCTTTGACTGATGAAGGCGACATTACCCGGACGGGCGATCGTACCTGCAAAAGTAGCATTGAGCCCAAGCACAGGATTCATCACGCCGAGGCAATTTGGGCCGATAATCCGCATTCCGCCCTGACGCGCTTGGGCGATAACTTGCTGTTCTAAAGCCTCCCCAGCCGCACCAATCTCTTTAAAGCCAGCAGAAACAATAATTGCCCCTTTCACCCCAGCAGCGATACATTCGCGGATCACTTGCGGCACCCCAGCAGCAGGCGTAGCAATCACCGCCAGATCCACTCTTTCCGGGACGCTAGCAATGTCAGGATAAGACTTGAGCCCCAAGACGCTGTGGCGCTGCGGATTCACTGGAAAAACTGTTCCGCCAAACGGATTCCGAATCAAGTTCCACAGGAGAGTACGTCCGACGCTTCCTTCTCTCTCTGTTGCGCCGATTACAGCCACGGAGCGAGGCCGAAAAATCCGATCGAGCGGATGACGCTGTTCTTTCCAAATATCGTGAGCCCGATCGCTCGCAGTGCTTTGATTCATTGAATTTATCTGCATAGTACCCTACTTCAATTAATCAGCAATTAATATTGCTCTGCTTTCGATAACTATCACCGAATCAAATCCGAACTCTTTTTCTGCTTTTTTTCTGCTTTTTCTTCATCTTCTTCGGGTGTTCGCGGTTCCTGAAAAAAAAAATCTCATTGCCCGTTTCCGACACGCCCGCCCTTAAACAACATTTGGGTTGTCTAAGTGTTAGTTCGGGAACCCCTTTGGTCAGAGCTTCCTCAACAATTCACGAGGAGGTTCTGCCTACTATCTATCTTAATTCTTCCCACCAAATTAGCAAGTCAACTTTTGTAACAAATAGCGAACCGGGTATTTAAAATATTGAAATTAAATATATACTAGATGTAGTGGTCGAAGCAAAAAAGATCGATCGCTAATAAAAAATTGAGGTGAAAGCAAGCTATGTTTGCAGAATGGCACGGCTTTACTGAAGGCAACTGGACAAACGAAGTCAACGTCAGAGACTTCATCCAAAAGAATTACACCCCCTACGAAGGGAATGCAGAATTTCTCACAGCACCAACCGAAAAAACCCAGCAACTTTGGCAAAAAGTTCTGGAATTAATGAAGCAAGAGCGCGAAAAAGGTGTATTGGATGTTGATACAAAAGTTCCCACATCGATCACGGCTCATGCAGCAGGATACATCGATCGCGACTTAGAACAAATAGTAGGTTTGCAAACCGATCGACCTTTGAAACGCGCGATTATGCCCTTGGGCGGGATTCGCGTTGTCAAGGCAGGTTTAGAAGCTTACGGCTATCAGCTCGATCCGCAAACAGAAGAAATATTTACGAAATATCGCAAAACTCATAACGATGGTGTATTCGATGCTTACACGCGCTCGATGCGTCTGGCGAGACGTTCTGGTATCATCACAGGTTTGCCAGATGCCTATGGACGCGGGCGGATAATTGGTGACTATCGGCGCGTTGCTTTGTACGGTGTCGATCGCCTAATTGAGGATAAAAAAACACAGCAAGAATCACTCGAACTAGACGCGATGGACGAGGGAACAATTCGCTTGCGCGAAGAGTTATCCGAGCAAATTCGGGCATTGTTTGAGTTAAAAGAAATGGCTGCTAGCTACGGCTTTGATATTAGCCGTCCGGCAGCAAATGCACGAGAAGCTGTCCAGTGGCTGTATTTTGGCTACTTGGGAGCAGTGAAAGAACAAAACGGGGCAGCGATGTCTCTCGGCCGCGTATCGACGTTCTTAGACATTTATTTCGAGCGCGATTTGCAAAGTGGCGCAAGTTCTGAAGTGGAATTGCAAGAACTGATCGACCATTTTGTAATGAAACTCCGCATGGTGCGGTTTTTGCGAACTCCCGACTATAATGCTCTGTTTTCTGGCGATCCAACTTGGGTAACAGAGGCGATCGGCGGTATCAGCGATGACGGTAGAACATTGGTAACTCGTAACAGTTTCCGATTCTTACACACCCTGTCAAACCTCGGTACTGCACCCGAACCAAATCTTACCGTTTTGTGGTCGGAAAACTTGCCGGACAACTTCAAAGAATTCTGTGCGAAGGTATCCAGCGACACAAGTTCTATTCAGTACGAAAACGACGATTTGATGCGCCCTCAATACGGCGATGATTATGCGATCGCCTGTTGTGTTTCCGCCATGCGAATTGGCAAGCAAATGCAGTTTTTCGGCGCGCGAGTTAACTTAGCTAAGACTTTGCTCTATGCGATTAACGGCGGTAAAGATGAGAAGTCCGGCGACCAAATCGCGCCGCAGTTCCCACCGATTACTACCGAATATCTCGATTATGACGAGGTAAGAGCCAGGTTCCGCGACATGATGGCGTGGTTGGCAAAAACGTATATCAATACGTTGAATGTCATTCACTATATGCACGACAAATACTGCTACGAACGCCTGGAAATGGCACTGCACGATCGCGATGTTTACCGGACAATGGCCTGCGGAATTGCCGGATTGTCGGTGGTGGCGGACTCCCTGTCGGCGATTAAAAACGCTAAAGTTAAGGTGATTCGCAACGAGCAAGGTTTGGCAGTGGATTACTCGATCGAAGGAGAATATCCCAAATATGGCAATAATGACGATCGCGTAGACAGTATAGCCATCGAACTTGTGCAAAGCTTCATGAACGAAATTCGCCAGCACAAAACCTACCGCGGCGCTGTAGCGACTCAATCGGTACTCACAATTACCTCTAACGTAGTTTACGGCAAAAAAACTGGTAGCACTCCCGACGGACGTAAAGCCGGCGAACCCTTTGCTCCGGGCGCTAACCCGATGCACGGCCGAGATTCCTGTGGGGCGATCGCATCCTTATCTTCTGTAGCCAAACTGCCTTACAGTGATTGTCAAGATGGCATATCGAATACTTTTTCGATTCTACCGCAGGCCTTGGGCAGAATGGAGAGCGATCGGACTAACAACCTAGTTAGTCTTATAGACGGTTACTTCCACGATGGCGGCCATCACATCAATGTTAACGCCCTCGATCGGCAAACATTACTAGATGCGATGGAACATCCAGAAAACTATCCCCAGCTAACAATTCGCGTCTCCGGTTATGCGGTTAATTTCATCAAACTTACCCGCGAACAGCAATTAGATGTGATTAAACGGACTTTCCACGAACGCGTCTAAATCCCAGCAGAAAAAACTCGGCGATTGAAACCGCTCCTTGTCAAACGAAGTCCGAGCTGAGGGGGACTCAAGAAGCGCCTACATAATTGGTTCTGCATAAGTCTTTTTTCGTCTAGTTTCGCTGTTAAACCATGAGGCCAGATCCCCCTAACCCCCCTTAAGAAGGGGGGAACAAGAGTATTCTTGAATTCCCCAGACTATCTGGGGATTCAAGGGGAACCGTCCACTTCTCAAAGTCAACCCCTACTCCCCTTCTTAAGGGGGATTTAGGGGGATCGAGCCTCAGCAACCAAACGAAAAATACGCAAGTTTCCAGGCTTAAGTTAGCACCGAGATTCCCTCATCCCTACTCTCAAAATCCTTACCAACAAACAGCAAATTAAATGTCTGGAATTGGTCGCATTCACTCAATCGAAACATTTGGTACAGTAGACGGCCCCGGAATCCGGTTTATCGTCTTCACCCAAGGCTGTCCGTTACGCTGTCTGTACTGTCACAATCCCGACTGTCGCAATTCCCACGATGGTAAAGAAGTAACCGTCGATTATTTAATCGAGCAAATTATAAAATGTAAATCCTACCTACGGAAAGGAGGCGTTACCGTCAGCGGCGGCGAACCATTGATGCAGCCGGATTTTGTCAAAGAAATCTTTACCCGCTGTCATCAAATGGGTTTGCATACAGCGCTGGACACATCAGGCTTCTGTGTTTTAGACGTTGCTAAACCGGTTCTGGAAATGACCGATCTGGTTTTGTTGGACATCAAATCCTACATTCCCGAACTCTATTACAAAGTCACCAATGTTTCCATCGAGCCTACTTTAGCAATGGCCAAATATCTCAGCGAAATTGGCAAACCGACGTGGATTCGCTTCGTTCTAGTTCCTCACCTCACCGATCACATCGAAAACGTAGAAAAATTAGCGGAGTTTATTGCCAATCTGAACAATGTGGAAAAAGTCGAAGTATTACCATTTCATAAAATGGGAGAATACAAATGGGAGCAATTAAAATTGGATTACGAACTCAAGGATACACCTCCAGCTTCACCGGAACTCGTGCAACAAACAGTTGATATTTTTCGCAGTCGCGGGGTCAATGCGATCGGAGCTAGCGGTATATAATAATTAAAAGGCCACGTTCACAAGTCACCCACAATCTTGAAATTATCTGCGCCGAGCTGCAGGTTCCCTACCAATCAAAGATTGAGGCAATAATTTTTCCGAAATCCACATCACGAAAAATCACATGAAAGTTACCAATTTAGAAGAATTAGAAGTCCTAATTCAAAAAGTAAAAGCAGCCCAAGCTGAATTTGCCACCTACACTCAAGAACAGGTCGATCGCATATTCAAGCAAGTAGCTTTAGCCGCTAATGCCGCCCGCATTCCCTTAGCCAAAGCAGCCGTCAAAGAATCGGGAATGGGAGTCATCGAAGATAAGGCAATCAAAAATCATTTTGCCTCGGAAATGATTTACAACAAATATAAAAACGACAAGACTTGCGGTATCATCGAGTCCGATCGGCATTTTGGCTACGAACGCATTGCCGAGCCCGTGGGATTGCTAGCAGGAATCGTGCCTGTAACTAACCCGACTTCCACCACCATCTTTAAGTCATTAATCGTGCTCAAGACGAGAAATGGCATTATATTTTCGCCCCATCCCCGCGCCAAATCCTGCACGGCTGCGGCGGCAAAAATCCTCCTCGATGCTGCTGTAGCAGCCGGCGCACCACCGGATATTATTGGGTGGATTGATGAGCCAACTGTGCCACTTTCCCAAGCTTTGATGCAGCACCCCGATATCAAACTAATTTTGGCAACTGGCGGGCCGGGAATGGTAAAAGCTGCCTACTCTTCAGGACATCCCTCCCTCGGTGTCGGCGCTGGAAATACTCCCGCCATCATCGATGAAACCGCTCACATCCAAATGGCTGTCAGCTCAATTTTGCTCAGCAAAACTTTCGACAACGGCACGATTTGTGCTTCGGAACAATCGGTAGTTGTTGTGGATGAGGTGTACGATGCCGTGCAACTGGAATTTATCAAGCGCGGTGCTTATTTCCTGAATGCTGAAGAACGAGAAAAAGTGCGGCAGGTAATCTTAATTGATGGTCGATTGAATGCCGAAATAGTCGGACAATCGGTGCAAAAGGTGGCGCAGATTGCGGGTTTTGTAGTGCCGTCAAACATCAGGGTTTTGATTGGAGAAGTGGATACGATAGGTAAAGAAGAACCCTTTGCTTGTGAAAAACTTTCGCCGATTCTCGCCATGTATCGCGCCAAGGACTTTACTGAAGCAGTAGACAAAGCTGAAGCGCTGATAATTTTTGGCGGACACGGACATACTTCTGTACTCTACACCGCCCCGCACAATCAGAACCACATTCGTTATTTTGAAAGCAAACTAGAGACTTCGCGGGTGCTGATTAATACGCCTTCTTCTCAAGGTGCGATCGGCGATTTGTACAATTTCCGCCTCGATCCCTCCCTTACCCTCGGTTGCGGTAGCTGGGGCGATAATTCGATTTCTGTCAACGTGACACCCCATCACCTGCTCAATATCAAAACCGTAGCAGAGCGACGCGAGAATATGCTCTGGTTCCGCATTCCTCCCAAGATTTATTTTAAGTCGGGTTGTCTTCCTGTAGCTTTGAGGGATCTTGCAGGTAAGAAACGTGCTTTGATTGTGACGGATAAACCATTGTTTGAATTGGGATTGACTAAGGAAGTCACAGAGAGTTTGGAAGAAATCGGCATCGATCACTACACATTTTACGATGTGGAACCCGATCCTTCGCTGGCTACTGTTCGCAAAGGTTTAGAAATCTGCAATAGTTTCCATCCAGATGTGATTATTGCTTTTGGTGGTGGCTCGCCGATGGATGCTGCTAAAGTAATGTGGCTGATGTATGAGCATCCAGAAATTGAGTTTGAAGGATTGGCGATGCGGTTTATGGATATCCGCAAGCGGGTATACGAACTGCCGCCTTTGGGTTCAAAGGCAATTATGGTGGCAATTCCAACTACTTCGGGAACGGGTTCGGAAGTCACGCCTTTTGCGGTTGTTACGGATGAGCGATCGGGGATTAAGTATCCGCTTGCAGATTATGCTCTGACTCCGAGTATGGCGATCGTCGATCCAGAACTTACGCTGAATATGCCCCGAAAACTGACTGCTTACGGCGGCATTGATGCGCTAACCCACGCTTTAGAAGCTTATGTTTCTGTGTTGGCTTCTGAGTATACAAATGGTTTGGCTTTAGAAGCGATTCGTTTGCTGTTTAAATACCTGCCCAGCGCTTACAAAAATGGTGCCAACGATCCGAAAGCGCGGGAGAAAGTACATTATGCTGCTACGATCGCCGGCATGGCATTTGCCAACTCTTTTCTGGGGGTTTGTCACTCAGTAGCTCACCAATTAGGTGCAACTTGCCACGTCCCTCACGGTTTAGCGAATGCGCTGATGATTTCCCATGTAATTCGCTACAATGCAACGGATGTTCCGTTCAAACAAGCGATTTTTTCTCAAAACAAGTATCCTAACAGCAAGTGGCGTTATGCTCGAATTGCAGACTATCTGAATTTGGGCGGCGATACCGAAGATGAAAAAGTTGAGAAGTTGATCGCAGCGGTGGAAGCTCTGAAGCGTGAGGTAGATATTCCTAGCACGATTCAGGAGGCGATCGCCAGTCAGGGAATGAGTGATGATTTCTTCTTTGCTCGCGTTGAGGAAATGGCCGATCGTGCTTTTGACGATCAGTGTACCGGAGCGAACCCCCGCTATCCGCTGATTGAAGATTTAAAGCAACTTCTGGTGCAAGCGTATTCTGACGGCGACACTTCTGAACTCAATCGAGTTTTAACCTTAGTGTAATCGGCGCGGTGCCAGAGATTTCTCCAGAAAAGACTGTGAATGGGGGATAGGATGCCTAACCCCTAATCCCCACAAGAGTTTCTGGAGAAATCTAACGCAGGGCCCGGTGGTGAAAATAAACCCCGAAGCGGATCAAAATACCAAGTAGGAATTGAAAAAATCTGAAATTGTGTTAAAATTTTAGAGGTAACTATTTTACAAATCTTGTAGTTTAAGTGGCTGTTCGCGCGATGACCTCTTCACCAACCATAGCACCCGTTCGATCGAGTCAAGTTACCCGCAAACCTTATCCCAACTATCGGGTAATAGTTCTCAACGACGATTTCAACACATTTCAGCACGTTGTGGAATGTTTGACGAAATACATTCCAGGGATGACGAGCGATCTAGCTTGGAAACTCGCCAACCAAATCCACCACGAAGGCCAAGCCACCGTCTGGGTTGGCCCGCAAGAGCAAGCAGAACTTTATCATATGCAATTGAGCCGTGCGGGGCTAACAATGGCTCCGCTAGAGTCTACTTGAAAAGTGTCTAGAGGGCCGAAAGTTCGATCGTTTTTCGCTAATTAATCTGAAATTGAACGCAGATTGGGATTTAAGAGGCGATCGTGATTTTGCCAATCATCCCCGCCTCTGTATGTCCGGCTACCGTACAGCGCAGGTTGTAGGTTCCCGATTTCATCGGCACAAACACCCATTCTGCCATAGCGCCCGGTTTAAGTTCTAGTTCGTGAATCGCTCCTTTAATTTCCACCTTGCCCGCTTCAACTTTTTGAGTCCAACTCGCATCAGCAAAGTTTTTAGCAGTGAAATAATGTTTCTGCGAACTGGGATTTTTTAGCACTAATTTATAGCGCTTGCCCGATTCAAATTCTAGCAGATGGGGAAAAAATTTGAGTTCCCCAGCTTCGTTACCCAAACTAACAGTAATTTCGGTGACAGGTTGGCGAGACAAATCACCGGCAGCACTAGCAATTGTCGCTGGCATCAAGATTGTGCTCAAACATAAAATTAGTCCCAAAATCACCTTGAAAGTTTTTTGTAACCCCTGGCTGCGGTAGAATTTGCCTAATTGCCAACCGAGTAAATTGATCATGGCTGTTCTGACTACTGTTAACTATTAACTGACTAATGACTAATGACTACGGACTACTGACAACTGACAACTGACAACTGACAACTGACAACTGACTACTGACTACTGACTAATGACTTAATTCGATCGCCAAACTTCATCCCAAGGCCCGCCCCCAACTTCCAAACCCGATAAAGAGCTTTGAGCCTCTAAGATAATTCTAGAACGCTGCTTGCCATTTTTTTCCACATTTCCCCCCAACAACTCTCGCAGTTGCAAGCGCAATTCACCGTGCGTCGTATCCCGGCAGCAAAAAGCCATGCCTTTTTCGGTAGGAGTTCGCACATAACTACCAGGAATGTTTGTAGTGCCAATCAACTCAACTTCAAACTGACTGTTTCTAGCCTGCATTTTCCAGCTTCCCCAAGGTTCAATAGTCCAACTAACTTGCGAATTCCAAGGCACAAATTCGTAAAATTTGCCTCGGTAATGCAGACCAATCATTGCTACCGATTCCATCCACCACAGCACGCCCCGCTTGCCACCACCTGCGGTTAAAGCTAAATCATTTTCGCCTTGAAAACAATTGCAATTAATCCAAAACCACTTTTGCGGAAAAGCACCGCCCCAGTTTTTTTCGCTGTAAGCGGGAGCATCTTTAAATTCGTAGCGATCGCCATTCCAATCGATCCAGCCCGTGGCTAAACCGTGAGCCATTAAAATTTGCCATCCAGGCTCAAATACGGGCAGTAAAGATAGCATTCCTGCGGTAGATTTCTGGATTTCTTCAGAGTTTCCCCAGCCATAGATAGGTTGAATTTCGTACTGCCAAAAACAGTGGCTGCCGCTTCCCGGATCGTGCAAATAACCTTGATTTAAAGTAGCAGTAGCTTGATAGCCTTCTTCGACGCTGCTGTCGAATACTGGCGGCTCTAAATATTGGGGTTTAATTTGTAAATCTGTTTTGCCCCAATGTCCGAAACCTAAGCTTTCTCTGTGCGCCCAAAACTTATTTACATCTGGAAAGGTGCGACACAAATAGCTATCTTTCGGGCCGAGAATCTGAGCTGCACCGCCACTGTAAGGTTGACCGCCTCTGGGGTCTTCGATGGAATACATGAATGCAAAGGATTGTCCGTGAATCGGTAATGTTATTCGGTAGTACCAGCCTTCAAAAAAGCGGCGTGAACTACCGTCCCAGTGGTAGCCACTGTGGGGAGTTTCAAGAGTTTTGAGTTTTGAGAGTGAATTTGACATAGAATTACCAATAGCATGACAGGGAATTCACGGATAACTGTTTCTTCCTTCTTCCTTCTTCCTTCTTCCTTCTTCCTTCCTTTATGTCTCTAGCACTTTGGCGATCGCCCTTAGCTCGTGCCCTCCACCGCAACCGCAGTCTTGCTTTTGCCCGTTACTTGCAACTAGCAACTGTTCGGGCTACCGGGCGTCCGGCTAACCGCACTGTGGTGTTTCGAGGCTTTTTAGCAGATACTAATCAGTTAAAGTTTATTACAGATATTCGCAGTCAAAAGGCTGAGGAGATTAATCTCTATCCTTGGGGGGAAATTTGCTGGTATTTCCCGAAAACTCGCGAACAATTTCGGATTGCTGGAAAGCTAGTTTTGGTAGGGGCAGATTATCCAGAGGCCCAGTTGTTCTCATCGCGGTGTACAACTTGGCAGGAGCTTTCTGAGGCGGCTAGATCGCAGTTTGCTTGGCCTCATCCGGGGGATGACAAAGCCGAGGCTAGCGCTTTTGATTCTGCTTCCCCAGATGCGATCGAGCCGCTGCCTAATTTTTGCTTGCTGTTGTTGGAACCGGAAACGGTGGATTTGTTGGAGTTGCGGGGGGAACCGCAAAACCGATCGCTTTATCGGCGCGACGGGGAGGGAAATTGGTCTGTGCGATCGGTTAATCCTTGAAAAAGAAGTCAACCGATTTTAGATTTTAGATTTTAGATTTTAGATTGAAGAAAGCGACTCCACTGATAAATCTGGGTAGTCATTAGTCAGTGATTATTGGTTATTGGTTATTTGTTACCAATAACCTTCCAGGCCCCATTGCCAATTCCCTGTTTTGCCAATTCCCTGTTTTGCCCATTCAAATTTTAGATGCCGGTGCCGTCTAAAAATTCTTGAATTGCTTTATCTTTTAACTTGCAGCTAGGGGTTGTAACTAGCTGTGTTTTTTCGGCTACGGCTACATTGCTGGCTTGGTTTAAAGCTTCTGATACTGAGTGGAAATTGTGGGAAGTGGGATCAGAAGTTAAGGAGACAGATGGTTGAGGAACCAAACTTTTTACTTGCTGTTCGAGGGATTCGATACGATCGAGCAAAGAGCGAATTACCACAGCTTCCGAATCCGGCAAACTGCCGTGTTCTAGGGGATTGACGCGCACTCCCGATCGATAGACGATGCGGCCGGGAATCCCTACCACTGTACAGTCAGATGGTACGTCGCGGAGTACGACGGAACCGGCACCGATGCGAACGTTATTGCCAATTTGCAGATTGCCGAGTACCTTGGCGCCGGCACCGACAACTACGTTTTCGCCGACTGTAGGGTGACGCTTGCCGCTTTGTTTGCCAGTACCGCCTAGGGTGACACCTTGGTAAATTAGGGCAAAATCGCCGATAATCGCTGTTTCGCCGATCACAACCCCCATACCGTGGTCGATGAATACGCTTTTGCCGATGGTTGCCCCTGGGTGGATTTCAATTCCGGTCAAAAAGCGAGCCATGTGGGAAATCAAGCGGGGGATGAAGGGAAGTCCCAACACATAAAGCCAGTGTGCGAGGCGGTGCAGCACTAGGGCTTGAAGACCGGGGTAGCAAAACAAAACTTCCAGCCAGTTGCGAGCTGCAGGGTCGCGATCGAAAATTATACTGAAGTCAGCTCTAAGAGTCTTTAGCACTTTCGGAGTTACCTATTTTGGTTAAACACGCCACTTTCGATTTTACATTTTACTGGATGGGGAAGTGAGCGGTCGATCGGGAGATTGGGGGATATTACGGAATGGAACTGTGGGAGAGTGGGAGATTGGGGGAGAATTTGATGATATTTTATTGTCTCCATCCAACAGCGCCGCTGCGTTCTATTCCTGTACTGAGATTGTATAGTTAGACTTGACCAAGGATCTGGGTGCAAGCCTCGCCCTTATAGGGCGACTTTAATTAAGACTTGTGAATAATCGAGTTAGCCCTTAGTCACGACACTATCATTAGGGCAGGAGGATAGAAAAAATGTTTAACTTAACTTACGAGTTCAAATTGAAACCAACCGCAGCACAAATAGCCTTCTTTGAAGATTGGCTGGAACAGTGTCGCTGCGTCTATAACTACGCGCTAGCAGAGCGCAAGCATTGGTTTCAGTCTCGCAGTTGCCAAGTTAACGCTTGTTCTATCCGTTCTGAGTTCATCATTCGGGCCGAAACAAAGCGCCCAACTTATGCCAGTCAGTGCAAAAGCTTAACCGCAGCTAGGGCAAACATACCTGCTTTGTGTGCCGTCGCCGTACACGTTCTACAGCAAACCTTGAGAAGGCTTGAAAAAGCGTTCGTGAGTATGTGGGAGCAAAAGCACGGTTTCCCTCGTTTCAAAAAAGCGGGAGCAATGCGCTCTTTTGTTTTTCCGCAACTGGGTGTCAATCCTGTCAACAACGGGGTACTAAAACTCCCTAAGATTGGGTTCGTTAAATTTCATCAATCGCGTCCTATCCCTGATGGCGCAAATATTAAGCAAGCGAGAATAGTTCGCAAGGCAAGTGGTTGGTACGTGATGCTAACCCTGCAATGGGATGTTTCCGTACCGTCAGTTATGCCACACGGTGAAGCGTTAGGCGTTGATGTTGGATTAACTAACTTCATAGCAACTTCCAATGGTCTTTTAGTTAAACGCCAAAAGTTTTTTGCTGATGCAGAGTGCAAGCTTAAATTGCTGCAAAAACGTGTCAGCAGGAAAAAGTTAGGCTCAAATAATTGGAAAAAAGCCCAGAAGAAAGTTGCCAAATTGCATGAGTACGTCGCTAACTGTAGAAAAGATTGGCACTGGAAATTGTCTCACCAACTCTGCAAAGACGTGGGGATGGTTTTTGTCGAGGAATTGAACCTGGTTGGTTTGTCTAAAGCTATGCTAGGAAAACATTGCTTGGATGCAAGCTGGGGACAGTTTTTTGCGATTTTAGAGCAAACCTGTTTTAAATACGGTGTGTATTTTCAAAAGGTAGATGCTCGTAAAACCAGCCAAATTTGTCCTAGTTGTGGTTTGGAGACAGGCAAGAAAGAACTGTCAGAGCGTATTCATTCATGTTCCAATTGTGGCTATACAACAGACCGAGATGTTGCAGCCGCACAAGTAGTTCTTATTCGAGGACTTGCAGCCGTAGGGCATACGGTCAAGATGCTTTCTTGCAAGTAAATTCGTCGGAATCCCTGCGAAGAAAGAATCCTCGTACCTGATAGTCGAGGAGTGTCAACCATCGCAGCCCCTGGAATACAAACTATGGAGGAAGAATAATTTTTTTTAAATTAGTTCAAAACCTCCTGGCTTCTCTTCCTTATGTCTATCAGGACAATCCCTCTACGATCGCGCTCGCTTGTGCCACTCGGATTTCTGCCACAGGCGATCGACTCATATCCGAAATTGTACGGTGTCAAGATGATAAATTTGATACTCCTAGCCTTACTGTTGGCGCTCGGTTCCCTATTGACACAGGCCTTGGTATTGTTACCTATAGGTCTATCCGGCTGGCTCCACCTCCCTAATTGGCTGAGCCTTGCCTTGATTTTGCTGGCTATTTCTTGGTGCTTGGGGGATTAGTGAGCAGTCATGAGTTAATTAGTGATTAGTCAAAAGTTAACGATCAATCATTCCGCTTCCCCCAATGGTCAAGGCCCAAGCGTCCTCGGTTTGATGATGTATACTTCACAAGGGACAATTCAAGAATCTAAAATCTAGGATTTGACATCTACCTATAGAATGATGCAACGACAAGTTTATTCGATATCAGGATTTCACTCTTCTGACAAAAGCCTGGGGGAAACTCCTAAAAAACAGGATCGTCCGATACACCGGGCGATCGTTTTAATGCTGGTGGCAACAGGTTTGCTGGGCCTGCACGCTAGTCGGCTGGTGGAATTGCAACTGATACAAGGGAAGCAACACCGGGAACGAGCCGAAAACAATCGCGTTCGCCTAGTGCCCATGCCGGCGAATCGCGGACAAATTATCGATCGCAAAGGCAAGTTGCTAGCGGCAAACAATTTAGCTCGATCAGTATATTTGTGGCCGAAAGAACAAACGCCGGAACAGTGGAAAGCGACAGCAGAAAAGTTGAGTCCGCTGGTTAAGATTCCGGCAAAAGAAATTTTAAAAAAAATAAAAGAGGTCGATCCTCTATCCTACAGACCGGTGCGGATCAAGCAAGCAATGCCGCCAGAGGTGTTTGTGCCGCTAGCAGAAGAGGTGGGACAAATGCGGGGAGTGGAAGTGCGGCCAGAAGCGAACCGCTACTATCCCGAAGGCAGTTTGGCAGCTCACGCGATCGGATATATCGGCGAAGCTACCGCAGCCGACTTGGAAGCTCATCCCGAATATCCGATGGGGATGATTGTCGGTCAAATGGGCATAGAAGCGAGCTCTAACCAGAAGATTGCGGGAGTGTGGGGCGATCGGCTGATCGAAGTAAATGCCCAAAATGAAGAATTGCGGCTGATGGGAGAGACACCGCCCAAACCCGGTGAGGCGGTACAGCTAACCATAGACTTGTCCATGCAAAAAGCAGCCGAAAAAGCCTTGGGGCAGCGCCGGGGAGCAGTAGTGGCGCTGGATGTCAACACCGGGGCGGTATTAGTTATGGCCAGCCACCCGACTTTTGACCCCAATCTGTTTACGCGAAAAATCACTAAGGATGAGTGGAAAACTCTTCAAGATCCGGAAAATCCATTTTTGAATCGGGCCACGCAGGGCTATCCCCCCGGTAGCACCTTTAAAATTGTGACTTCCGTCGCGGCCCTGGAGTCGGGCAAATTTTCGCCGGACTCAATTCTCGGTACTTCGTCTTACATTACTGTGGGGGGAATTGATTTTAACGAACACAGTGGCGGTTTCGGCGACATCGGCTTTCGGGATGCTTTGGCTTTCAGCAGCAATACGTTTTTTTATCAATTGGGGATTAGTACCGGGCCGGAGCAAATTTCTAAGTGGGGACAGCGCTTGGGAATTGGCAAGGATACGGATTTGAATCTTTTGGGGCTAGGCGGTGGCGATTACGGTCAAATCCCGACGCCGGAGGAGAAGGAGAAACTTTATAAAGAACCTTGGTATGCGGGTGATACGGTAACGATGTCGATCGGGCAGGGGTTGGTGTTGATGACTCCTTTGGAGGGGGCGGTAATGGTGAGTTCGATCGCTAATGGGGGTTATCGCGTGAAGCCTCATCTTTTGACTTCTATGACCGGCACAGCGGAGACTCAACGGGTACATACGGGGATGAAACCTTCAACAGTTCAGGTGATTAAGGAAGGACTGATCGCGGTAGTTGCCGAGGGTACTGGACAGGGATTGAATGACGGTTCGATTCCGCTGACGGCGGGCAAAACAGGGACTTCGGAGGTCATCGGACAGGAGGATCACTCTTTGTATGTCGCCTTCGGGCCCGCCCAGAAACCGGAAATTGCGATCGCCGTGGTTGTGGAAAATGGCGGTTATGGTTCTGTTGCCGCCGCCCCGATCGCCAAAGAGGTATTTCAAGCTTATTTTGGGCCACAGAAAAATGTGAAGCAGCCAGTAGTTATTAGTCCTTAGTCCTTAGTTATTGGGCATTGGGAATTGGGCATTGGGCATTGGGAATTGGGCATTGGGAATTGGCCATAGTTTCTTGTTTTTCCTTCTTCCTTCTTCCTTCTTCCTTCTTCCTTCTTCCTTCCTTCTATCCTTTACATCCGTTACATCCGTCGAGCGAATCCGTTGCCGAACTTCCTTCTTCCTTCTTCCTAACTAATTGAGCCGCATAAATATAGTAGCTTTGCGAATTCCTGTTATTTCTCCCGTACTGGTGACAGTTAGCGATCGCAAGTGGTCGAACAATGGTCTTGCCGAAAGTTCAATTAACCTCAACAGCGGGATTTGTTTTTCCCAAATTGCCCTGCTGGAGGGCCAGTCTAAATAAAAATAGCCGTCGTTAGAGGGCGGTAGCGGTTCAATGCTGGTTTGAAAATCTTGATTGGCAACTAAAGAGCCTGTTTCGGCTGCTTCTAGTGCTGCGTCCATTGCTTCTACTGAAGTGGTGAAAATTTCGTATTTGCCGACGGTGGCTCGGACTCCTTTTGCCTCGGTTTCGATCGCACTTTTTCTGTTATTTTCTTTACCATAATTCTGGCTAGTTGTCAACTGCGTCCAAGCGGTAATTTTCTGGTTTCTCAGAGTGAAGCTGCCGATGCTGTACTCTTTGCTGCGGGCAATTTCATCGAGTTTGTCGATCGCCTGTTGGGAATCGGCAGATTTTTCGGCGGCAAAAATCCAGTCGGCACCATTTGACGAATTCGGAAGCACTGCTAAAGCGTATTCTCCTTGTACCCAGTCAAATATATCCTGTGGCAGGTTGACGCCCCAAAGTTGCTGAATATCTGCAAAGGTGCGATCGACTAAATTTGACACTTCTGGATTAGTAGAAACCGCCGATGACAAATCAGCCCAAAAATTCCTTAAGTCGGTGCTGGCGACCGCGAAAGGACTCGCTGAGGGAATGTATTGCAAGGCTTGCACAGGTTCGGAAAGCGTTGGAGAAGCTGTGTTTTCTCGCGATGTCACTAAAGCAGTTTGAGCCAGCAATCCCCGTCGGTTGACTCCGACAGCAACTGCGAGGGAATTAAGAGAAACTTGGGGATTTTGCTCGGTTGCTGATTGCGGGAGATTGACAAATGCTAAAGCGATTCTGCCTTGATTTAGCTGCTGCAAAGCTTTTTGATATTCGGGGGTATTGTTGAGATTTAGGTTAGCTGATTCAAGGTTATTAATTGCATCTCGAATCACAATCGGGCTATTGGAAAACAAAACAAAATTTTGCTCCTCCCCAGAATTAAAATTACCGCCGATGGCTGCTGTTGCGAAGCTGGATGGCAACTTTGAAGTCGGCAGAGAAAACGGGTTAAAAGGCGAAAGTAAAGCAGATTTTTTCTGGGCTCTTGGTGCTTGTTTATAATTAATTCTCACGCCTTTATATATTTCCGACTGCACTGTTTTATCGCCACGAGATTGTTGGCGCCAGTAGGAGTCGAGAAATTGTTGGCTGCGATCGACCTTTTGGGAGGAAACGGCCAGCAAAAACCCGGTTTGTTTGCCGTTGCTGCTGTCGCCATCGAAATCTGGGTTTGTGACGGCGAGGGTAATTTCGTCACCTATCCAAGGTTGGATATCTCGACTGTAATCCAGGCCTGTATTGCCGAGGAAACTTTTTTTGATTTGCTCAAATTCTGCGTGCGATCGACTTCTTTCTTCGGGAGTGGCAAAAACTTGTCGCAATGCTTCGAGGCGATCGGGATTTACCAGCATTGATGCTAACAAAGGTGCTTGTTTCGAGACAAACACAGCCGCAGCAGGAGTAGTTGTCGGCCCGCCAGCGAGCAAATTCAGGGGAGTGTGAGTTGTCAGCCAGTAAAAACCACCGGCACTCAAGCCTAAGAGTGCCAATACGCCAGCAATGAGGAAAGAAAAGAACGATCGCAACTTCATACAACAAGGACTAATGACCACAGTCTATTATTAACTAGAGTAGCGCATGACCGTAGCTGTCGGCAGATACTTTTTGTGCTGTTCGCAAAAAAAAAGAATCAATTAAAATATTCTCAAGCTCTAAAACTCAAGTAAAATGCTAACAATATCAACGCCCCCCGAACAGCGAGTTTTACTGCCAAATATCAGTTGGCAGTTATATGAAAGCCTGCTAGCGGAACTGGGCAACCAACGTTCCACCAGAATTGCTTATCATCAAGGTCAATTAGAAATTATGGTGCCGCTACCGGAACATGAAAATCGCAACAGGCTGATCGATCGCTTAATTGTAACTCTCATAGAAGAACTCAATCTAGAGTACAACCCCTTTGGCTCGATGACGATCAAAAAACGCAAAAAAGCAGCGGGTAAAGAACCAGATTCCTGTTATTATATCCAGAATGAAGCACTGGTCAGAGGGAGAACAGAATTAGACTTTGCTCAAGATCCGCCGCCCGATTTAGCACTGGAAATTGATATTACCAGCAGTTCCTTAAATCAATTCGATTTATATGCAGATTTAGGCGTACCCGAAATTTGGCGGTACGATGGACGAAGCATCAAGTTTTATCAATTGCAAAATGGCGAATATGCCGAGTGCAATTTTTCGCGGGCTTTCCCGATGCTACCTACTGCAAAAGTTGAGGAATTTATCGATCGCACTCAAACTACAGGCGCAACCACAGCAGTGCGAGAATTACGGGAATGGGTCAATCGATTTTAGATTTTAGATTTTAGATTTTAGATTTTAGAATTGAAGCATTCACCCCACGAATAAATACGTTCGGCAAGTTTCATCGGATACAGGTTTTTTATTTTTCCACGGATGAATCCGGGGGCTTGTATCCTGGATGCTTTCGGTAAAAAATCAAAAAAATCAGTAATTGTGCAGTCTACCACGGCACTCCTCGCGCATCAGAAAAATCTGCATCTAGAACCACCCCCGCATCGAATACAGCATCAGTTAAATCAGCTTTTCTAAACGACGTTATCGACAATTTTTCTATCTGTTCAACAGCGATAAAAAAGCCGATCGCAGTTAACCCCAGAATTACCCCAGAAACCAAAAATAAGACAATTCCCCTGAGAGTATCTCCGCCCAAAAATGTCACAATACCGCTAGCCCCGATCGCAGCAGCAGCCCCAGCCACAGCCCCCGCCACAATTCCAGCCTCGCACCGAGTCGCAGCAATCGCCGTCGCAGCGGTTCCGGCCACCGCCGCAGCCCCCGCATCTGCCCCGGCAATCAGTCCAGTCAAAGCCCCAGCCGCCGTCACTGTCACCGCTGTCACCCCAGCCCTAGCAATCAAATTTCTCACCCGCCTGCGGCTTTGTCCGGTTCTGACACCCTGAAAATTTGCCCCCCTCAAAATCGCCCCGGTGAAATTGCAGCCTCGAATGTCGGAACCGCTGAAATTCGCCCCTGACAAGTCAAGCCCTTTAAAAGAACGGTTCCGCAAGTTTTGGTTAGCAAAATTGAGATTTCGAGGTAAAGTCATTCGATTTTAGATTTTAGATTTTAGATTTTAGATTTTAGATTAACCAACGCATTGCGCCTAGGATTTTAGATTTTAGATTATAGATTTTAGATTAAGCAACCGCAGGGCATTTAGAATAAAGCCTGTGGTTTATAACAAGTTTCCATGTCTCCCATCTCCGAATCCCCATTTTCCCCGGAACAAATTGCCGGTGAAAGACTCACACCTGAAGAATATCAAGAAATCGTTCAGCGTCTAGGCCGCCATCCTAATAAAGCTGAATTGGGAATGTTCGGCGTCATGTGGAGCGAACACTGCTGTTACAAAAATTCGCGGCCACTATTAAAACAGTTTCCCACAGAGGGCGATCGAATTCTCGTCGGGCCCGGAGAAAATGCCGGCGTCGTAGACTTGGGAGAAGGCTTGCAACTCGCCTTCAAAATTGAATCCCACAACCACCCCTCAGCAGTCGAACCTTTCCAAGGTGCAGCAACCGGTGTCGGGGGGATTCTCCGCGATATCTTCACAATGGGTGCTCGCCCGATCGCACTTTTAAATTCCCTACGTTTTGGCAACTTAGACGATGCTAAAACTCAGAGATTGTTCAAAGGCGTAGTATCGGGAATTTCCCATTATGGAAATTGCATCGGCGTGCCCACAGTTGGTGGCGAAGTTTACTTCGATCCTGCTTATTCCGGCAACCCATTAGTTAACGTCATGGCCTTGGGTTTAATGGAAACTCAAGAAATCGTTAAATCTGGGGCATCCGGCATCGGAAATCCCGTGCTTTATGTCGGTTCAACTACTGGGCGAGATGGCATGGGAGGAGCAAGTTTTGCCAGTGCAGAATTGACCGACAAATCAATGGACGATCGCCCCGCAGTCCAAGTCGGAGATCCATTTTTAGAAAAATCCTTAATTGAAGCTTGTTTAGAAGCATTCAAAACCGGTGCAGTCGTCGCCGCCCAAGACATGGGCGCGGCAGGAATCACCTGTTCCACATCAGAAATGGCAGCCAAAGGCGGCGTCGGCATTGAATTCGATTTAGACAAAGTTCCAGTCCGAGAAAGTGGCATGATTCCCTACGAATACCTGCTTTCGGAATCCCAAGAACGGATGTTATTTGTTGCCCAAAAAGGACGCGAACAGGAATTAATCGATATTTTCCACAGATGGGGATTGCACGCGGTTGTAGCGGGTACAGTCATCGAAGAGCCGATCGTCCGAATTCTCTTTAAAGGCGAAATCGCGGCGGAAATTACCGCCACTGCTTTGGCAGATAACACCCCAATTTATCACCGAGAACTGTTGACAGAGCCGCCCGAATATGCTAAAAAAGCATGGGAATGGACGGCGGATTCCCTGCCACAATCCACAGTTGCAGGTATCGAAATTAACGGCAATTTCCAAACTTGGAATCAGATTTTGCTGACGCTTTTAGATACTCCCACCATCGCTTCTAAACGCTGGGTTTATCGCCAATACGACCATCAAGTGCAAAACAATACTGTTGTTTTACCGGGAGGCGCTGATGCTGCGGTTGTCAGATTGCGTCCGCTAGAATCTTGCCAATCTTCTGTTGTTAAACAGGGATTGGAAGAACCCCCCCAACCCCCCCTTGCTAAGGGGGGGCTACAGAGCAAAGATGCTGTTTCTGAAGTTTCTGAAAGCAAACAGGAAGAAGAGGTAATTCCTTTATTTACAAAGGCACAAGGTAGGGAAACTCCAAAAGTTTCTCCCCCCCTTAGCAAGAAGGAAGCGCCCCTGGGAGTTATTCCCGGAGTTGCTGCAACGGTTGATTGCAATTCTCGTTATGTTTATCTCGATCCTTATGAAGGTGCAAAAGCAGTCGTAGCGGAAGCAGCGAGAAATTTGAGTTGTGTGGGTGCTGAACCTCTCGCAGTTACTGATAATTTGAATTTTGGCAGTCCTGAAAAGCCGATCGGATATTGGCAGTTAGCGTCAGCTTGTCGCGGGATTGCTGATGCTTGTCGGGAGTTGGGAACGCCTGTTACTGGCGGCAATGTTTCTCTTTACAATGAAACTGTTGATGCTGAGGGGAATCCTCAACCAATTTATCCGACTCCGGTAATCGGAATGGTGGGGTTAATTCCCGATTTGACCAAGATTTCGGGCCAAGCTTGGCTAAAGAAAGGTGATTTAATTTATGTGCTGGGAATTGGTGAATCATCCCAAAACTCAGAACTTCCATCTGACAGCTCAAAAATCGAAACTTCTCCTACTTTGGGAGGTTCGGAATATTTAGCAGCAATTCACGGGATTGTAGCTGGGAAACCGCCAAGGATAGATTTTGAGTTGGAAAGAAAAGTGCAATCGGTTTGTCGCGATGGAATTCGGCAAGGTTGGGTATGTTCTGCCCATGATTGTGCGGAAGGTGGAATTGCGATCGCCCTCGCGGAATGCTGTATCTCTGCTAAAATGGGTGCGGAAATTCATCTCAATTGTAATTCGGCAAATGTCCGCCGCTGGGATGAAATTTTGTTTGGTGAAATGGGCAACTGCATTGTAGTTTCAGTCGCACCGAAAAATCAAGAGATTTGGGAGGCTTACCTGCAAGAACATTTGACCAAAATGTGGCATAAAATTGGTTTAGTTTGCTGTGCTGAATCACCTTTGCGGGTTGTGAGTGCTGACAATCAAGTGTTAATTGAGGTGGCGATGGGTGAGATGGGCGATCGGTTCTATAATGCGATCGAGCGTCGGATTGCATCTGTTTGACAACGTGAAGTTTCGATCCCCCTAAATTCCCCTTAAAAATGGGGACTTTGAATACTCTTATCCCCCCCTTAAGAAGGGGGGCTAGGGGGGATCTCCGGGTTTAAAACACACCCTAGATCCCCGACTTCTTACAAAATTCACGATTCTTGCAAAAACATATTACAGAAGTCGGGGTTCTTAGACACTATACAATATAAACAATATCATTCATAAAACAAATGATTTGCTGTATCAATCCCAACTGCGAAAAGCCTGACAACCCCGACGGACAAAGATATTGCATCAGTTGCGGGCTGGAACTCGTTCCCATCCTGCGAAATCGCTTCCGCATGATCAAACTCCTCGGTCAAGGTGGCTTCGGCAGAACCTATTTAGCAGAAGATATTGATAGACTAAATCAACCCTGTGTCGTTAAACAATTAGCACCCAATCTCCAGGGAACTTGGGCGATTAACAAAGCCGTAGAATTATTTCAGCAAGAAGCCAGACAACTGCAACAGCTAGGACAGCATCCCCAAATTCCATCACTAGATGCCTACTTTGAAGACAACAAATATTTGTATCTCGTACAACAGTTTGTGGATGGGGATAATTTGTTGATGCTTTTCCAAAATCAGGGAATTTGGCAAGAAAACCAAGTTAAGCAACTATTACTCGAACTTTTACCTGTTCTCAAGTTTGTTCACGAACAAAAAATCATTCACCGAGATATTAAGCCTGAGAATATTATGCGCCGTCGCAGGGACGGTGTGTTCATGCTGATTGATTTCGGAGTTTCCAAACAGTTGTCGGGAACAGTGATGTCGAGACTGGGAACGCGAATTGGTTCGGATGGTTATGCACCATTTGAACAAATGAAATCGGGTGAAGCTTATCCAGCCAGTGATTTGTTTAGCTTGGGGGCGACGGCTTTTCATCTACTGACGGGGATACATCCTTCTGATTTGTCGGTGGAACAGGGTTATAGTTGGACTGGAAATTGGCAGCAACATTTGAAAAGTCCCATAGACAAGGGATTGGAATTGATTTTATCTAAGTTGTTGGCAAAAGATATCCAGCAGCGCTATCAATCAGCAGATGAAGTTTTCAAAGATTTTCAACGTCAGTCAAGACCGAATTTTATACAGACTTTAAAAAGGTTTGACTTTGACCCGGTAACAGTTGAGGTGCGGGGTAATATAAGTAGCCGTCAACGCTGTCAAGCACAATTTTTTAGTGAAAATTTAGGTAGCGGTGCAATCTTAGACATGGTAGCAATTCCTGGTGGCAGTTTCGTGATGGGTTCCCCCAATACGGAAGCAGGGCGAAGTAACAATGAAGGGCCGCAGCGTACTGTTAATATCTCTCCTTTTTTTATGGGTAAATATCCCATTACTCAAGAACAGTGGGAAGTAGTGATGGGGAATAACCCTTCTGATATCAAAGGTTTGAAACGTCCTGTAGAACAAGTAAGCTGGAATAATGCTCTGGAATTCTGCCAGAAAATTTCTCAAAAAACCGGCAAGATTTATCGCTTACCTTCGGAAGCCGAATGGGAATATGCTTGTCGCGCCGGAACTACAACGCCTTTCTATTTTGGCGAAACAATTACCCCAAATTTAGTTAATTATGATGGCAATTATCCCTACGGTGCTGCGCCGAAGGGACGTTACCGCAAACAAACAACGGATGTGGGGAGTTTTCCGCCGAATCCGTTTGGTTTGTATGATATGCACGGGAATGTTTGGGAATGGTGCAGCGATAAATGGCATGGTAATTATAACGGCGCACCGACTGATGGAAGTTCTTGGGAAACTGGAACAGATAATAACCGAGTGCTGCGTGCTGGTGCGTGGAACTGCAATACGGTCTATTGCCGTAGTGCCTATCGTGGCAGGAATTGGGCGGTCCATCGCAGCAGGCACCTCGGTTTTCGCGTGGTGGTAACGTCGGTTTCTTCCTCGTCCTAGTTTCCGCGTAGTAGTGGTAGGGTGCGTCGCATCAAAAATGTGTAAGGAAGATCGAAAATTTCACAGCGACGCACCACACAATAGTAAGGTGCGTCGCATTAAAAATCTGCAAATTGCCTAGAAAATTTCACAGCGACGCACCCTACAAATTAGGCTAATTTTTTCAATCGCCCTATCAATCGTCGATTCAATCGCCCAGTCAATCTATACAATATAAACAATATCATTCCTAAAATAAATGATTTGCTGTATCAATCCCGATTGCCCCAATCCTCAAAACCCGGACGGGCAAACATATTGCATCAGTTGTGGCCTTCAACTCGTACCCATCCTGCGAAATCGCTTCCGCATGATAAAACTCCTCGGTCAAGGTGGCTTCGGCAGAACCTATTTAGCAGAAGATATTGATAGACTAAATCAACCCTGTGTCGTTAAACAATTAGCACCCGATGTCCAGGGAACTTGGGCGATTAACAAAGCGGTAGAATTATTTCAGCTAGAAGCTAGACAACTGCAACAGCTAGGACAACATCCCCAAATTCCCTCACTAGATGCCTACTTTGAAGACAACAAATATTTGTATCTCGTACAGCAGTTTGTGGATGGGGATAATTTGTTGACGCTTTTCCAAAATCAGGGAATTTGGCAAGAAAGCCAAGTTAAGCAACTATTACTCGAACTTCTACCTGTTCTCAAGTTTATTCACGAACAAAAAATTGTTCACCGAGATATCAAGCCTGAGAATATTATGCGCCGTCGCAGCGACGGTGTATTAATGCTGATTGATTTCGGAGTTTCTAAACAGTTGTCGGGAACAGTGATATCGCGACAGGGAACGCAGATTGGTTCGCATGGTTATGCACCGCTTGAACAAATGCAAGGCGGTGAAGCTTATGCAGCCAGCGATTTGTTTAGCTTGGGGGCGACGGCTTTTCATCTACTGACGGGGGTACATCCTTATGGTTTGTGGACGGAACACGGTTATAGCTGGACTGCAAATTGGCAGCAACATTTGAAAAGTCCGATAGACAAGGAATTGGAATTTATTTTATCTAAGTTGTTGGCAAAAGATATCCAGCAGCGCTATCAATCAGCAGAGGAAGTTTTAAGAGATTTTCAACCTCAGTCAAGACAATCTCCCGCACCGACACCAATACCCACAATTCCTGTGATTCCACAGCACTCTTTGCCGTTACGAACTAACACAACAAGGCGAGGTTTCTTGCAATTAGCGGGTTTTGCTGGGGGAGGCTTTGCATTAGCTGTGCTGGGTCAAAGTTTGTTGAACAACAAATCTTCTTCATCTTCACCAAATCTTCCACCTTCATCCAACAAGGAGGCCCCATCTCCTAAATCATCAGCTCAAAAATCATCTCCAAAAACTACAGCCAAAAGTTCATCGCCCAAACCATCTCCACAATCTGTAGCAGAAAGTCCATCGCCCAAACCATCTCCAAAACCCGCACCAGAAACTCCAAAATCTCAGCCATCTTCCAATGCTTTAAAAAGCTTTACTTTTGAAACAGTGACAGTCAACTCAACGGGGCAAATTGCCAACCGCCGTCAAGGAAAAGCACAGGCTTTTATAGAAAATATTGGCAATGCTATTACTCTAGACATGGTAGCACTTCCTGGCGGCAGTTTCTTGATGGGTTCGCCCGATACGGAAGCCGGACGAAGTAGTTATGAAGGGCCGCAGCGTACCGTGAATATCCCTGCTTTTTTTATGGGTAAATATGAGATCACTCAAGAACAATACCAAGCGGTGATGGGAAATAACCCTTCTGAGTTCAAAGGTGCGAAACTTCCTGTCGAAAAAGTAAGCTGGAATGACGCTGTGGAATTCTGCAAGCGGCTTTCTAAAAAAACAGGCAAGACTTATCGCTTACCTTCACAAGCGGAATGGGAATATGCTTGCCGCGCCGGAACTAAAACACCTTTCTATTTTGGTGAAACAATTACGCCGGATTTAGTTAATTATAATGGCAATAATCCCTACTCTGGGGCATCGAAGGGACTTTACCGCAAACAAACAACTGATGTCGGGAGTTTTTCACCCAATGCTTTTGGACTTTATGATATGCACGGAAATGTTTGGGAATGGTGCAGTCATCTCGACAACGATCGAAGCGATCGCCGCGTGCGGTGTGGCGGTTCCTGGAAGGACGCTGCGGTGAATTGTCGCAGTGCGTATCGTCTTAGCAATGTGGCGGGCGATCGTTACTCGGACATCGGTTTTCGCGTGGCTTTGGTTTCCGCGTAGTCTCTGGTTTTCGGTTCTTTGCTGTAGTCTCCCGCGAGGACTTTTCTTTTAAGGCTGGGCGGTTTCAACCTGGTTGAGAAATATAGTCCTTGACGCATCAAAACCTTCATAACCGGGTTTTTTGGGGTTTTTGCGGTCTGTAGCGCGTCTTCTGGGCAAAAAAACCCGGTTTCTGACTACCCGTGCATAAGTCCTATAATAGTTCAAATATGCCAAGCTCACACATTAGGAAGGATAAAAAATATGACCCTCAATCTTCCTCTTCCCGATTCAATTGAAAATTTTATTAACGAACAAGTGGCAATCGGAGGCTACAGTAATGCAGCGGAATACATCTTGCACCTAATTCGCCAAGAACAAGCAAGAGCCGCGCGGGTTGAGTCGTTATTGTTGGCTGGTTTGGATAGTGGCAATTCTATAGAGATTACCGATGATTGGTGGGAGCAAAAACGCGATCAGTTGGTGCAGAAACTTGACCCACAGCAGCAATGACTAAACGGATTGTCATTACACCAAGAGCAAGTCAAGATTTAGACGAAAATTTTGCTTATATTGCTCAAAATAATCTTGATGCTGCATTGCGTTTTTTTGATGCAGCACGTCAGACATTTGCGAGATTGGCTCAAATGTCGGGAATGGGTCGCCTGTATCCGGTTAAAAATCCACGGTTGGAGGGTTTGCGAAGATTGTCAGTTAGGGGGTTTGAGAATTATCTGATTTTCTATCTGTCTTTTGATAACTATATTGAGGTAGTGAGAATTCTGCACGCAGCGAGAGATTTAGAGGAAGTTTTGTCAGGAGATGAAGCTGATTGACTTTGTAGAGTAGGAAAATTTTTCAGGCTGCCAAATCTCCATCCCACGGTTCACTCCTGTCGGTATTACTTAATACTCGATCGCCCCCAAAATGACATTACATGGCCGCACAGATTCCCATGATGATATAGTATGTCAATCTCACAGAAAAGTCAAGCTCGATCGCCCTTAAATTCTAATATTTCAAAAAGCTCATCAAGCAATTTCCTAATTTATTTTCCATTGCACGATCGCCAATCTCTTCAGTCTGGCGTTGCGCTGACTTCGTTTGACAATCGCCCCAGCCATCGCCCCAGCCCTCGCCCCAGCCATCGCCCCAGCCATCGCCCGCTGTTAATTAAGGTTAATATAGGATTTGGGGGCGATCGATACTACAATGCCATTAAACGCCGCATCGCTTCTGTCTGAAATGCTACACGATTTGGAAATAATGACAGATCCGTGGCAAGATTAAGGGAATGTTAAGTTATGCGACGCCTTCGCAAACAAGATTTCCCGCTGAAACTGTCCCCCTAACCCACCTTCCCCATTAGGAACCCACCCATCTATGATTCCCAACCATTCCTTCGCGGCTGACGAGCATTCTAGCAAACCCGACAAGCCCGAGGAAGCTTGTGGCGTTTTCGGTATCTACGCACCGGGTGAAGATGTCGCCAAGTTGACCTACTTCGGTTTGTATGCTTTGCAGCACCGCGGTCAGGAATCAGCAGGAATTGCCACCTTTGACGGTGAAAAAGTCCACCTGCACAAAGATATGGGACTGGTTTCCCAAGTCTTCAACGAATCGAGTTTAGGTCACTTGCCCGGTAACTTAGCCGTAGGGCACACTCGCTACTCTACTACCGGCTCCTCGCGCGTGGTCAACGCTCAGCCTGTGGTTGTCGAAACTCGTTTGGGAAGTCTGGCCCTAGCACATAACGGTAATCTTGTCAATACTAAAGAATTGCGCGAAGAATTGCTGTCTCGGAAGTGCGAATTTGTCAGCACGACGGATTCAGAGGCGATCGCAGTGGCGATCGGTTCCGAGGTAGACAAGGGCAAAGACTGGCTGGAAGCAGCGATCAGTGCCTTTGGTATGTGCCAAGGAGCCTTTAGTTTGACGATCGCCACCCCTAAAGGCGTGATGGGAGTCCGCGACCCCCAAGGCGTCCGCCCGTTGGTAATTGGCATCCTCCCCACAACTCCGGTACGATACGTTTTAGCATCGGAAACTTGCGGCTTGGATATTATCGGTGCTGAATTTTTGCGGGACGTAGAACCCGGGGAATTAGTTTGGATTACAGAGGAAGGTATGGCTTCCTTCCACTGGAGTCAGCAGCAGAAGCGCAAACTTTGTATCTTTGAAATGATCTATTTTGCTCGACCGGACAGCCAGATGGAAGGTGAAAGTTTGTACAGCTACCGACTGCGGATCGGGCGTTTGTTGGCAGCAGAATCTCCGGCTGATGCTGATATAGTTATCGGCGTTCCCGATTCTGGAATCCCGGCGGCGATCGGCTTTTCTCAAGCTTCCGGCATTCCTTACGCCGAAGGATTGATTAAAAATCGCTACGTCGGGCGCACTTTTATTCAACCGACTCAGACAATGCGTGAGTCAGGAATCCGCATGAAACTCAACCCTCTCAAAGATGTGTTGGAAGGGAAGCGGGTAATTATTATCGATGATTCGATCGTGCGCGGTACTACCAGTCGCAAAATCGTCAAAGCCTTGCGGGATGCTGGCGCAACAGCAGTTCACATGAGAATTTCCTCGCCACCGGTGACTCATCCGTGTTTCTACGGTATCGACACCGACAATCAAGATCAGTTGATTGCTGCTACTAAGTCAGTCGCAGAAATCGGCACCCAAATTGGGGTTGATTCCTTGGCTTTCTTGAGTTGGGATGGAATGCTGAAGGCGACTAACGAAGACCCGATGAGTTTTTGTTCAGCGTGTTTCACCGGTGATTATCCGATCGACGTTCCAGAAATGGTAAAACGGTCTAAGCTCATATTAGAAAAGGCTGGAACCTAGAAAATCCCACAGCGAAAAAGCGATCGCCCGTCACTTTCCGCAATTTATGGATTTTCAAGTTTTTCTGGTAAGTCATTGCCAGAATGTGTGTAGAAATGTTACATTAACTTAGCTTTAGCAATTCTTGCAGAATTGGTGAACTGTAGTGAACAGTCGCTTGGGTAGAACTTGTGTGAAACCCAACCCTCGGATTGGAGATTTGAGATTTGTGCTTGAATCTAAAATCGCCAATCTAAAATCGATGGTTTTTCCCTACACTCTCGTTCACAATTCCTGCTCGAAACGCTGTATGCTACCTGCAGACTGGAGGTAGTTCCTCCAGATGTCCACTCTCAGATGGAAGTCGCATTTCGCACCAACAACGGGCACATGAGATTTTTTCAGATAACAGGGTCGATCGCACTAATTTTTCCGACACAAGTATTCCACAAGCCAACTTGCTTGAGAATCGCGGACGGGCTATTCATGCGAACTAAAGAACTTTAGAAACCCTTGCAGAGTAAAAATATGGCTCCTTGCAGTTTGAATGTTACCTCACCTGCATAGGGCATACAACCCCCCGACATGAGTCGGGGAGAGCCAAAAAATTTAGATTTTAGTTTAAGCCCCCAGATTCATCTGTGGAGTAAATCTAAAATCTAAAATCTAAAATCTAAAATCGATTGACTGTTAAAAGAAGGCGGAATGCGGTTTCTCAAGTCAGCTTAAATCGGAAACTTCGTGCAATCAAATACTGTTCTCAATCCCGCGAGCAATCCAGGCTCATCCTCTCGTACAGCAGAGTTACCTTTTACTCTTCAAGATATCAAGGCAGCCATTCCAGCCCACTGTTTTGAGCCCTCGGCATGGAAATCTCTGGCTTATTTCTTTTTAGATATTGGCATCATCGCAGGTTTGTATGCGATCGCCTACACCCTGGATTCCTGGCTCTTTTATCCAATCTTTTGGTTGATGCAGGGAACCATGTTTTGGGCATTGTTTGTAGTGGGTCACGACTGCGGACACGGTTCATTTTCTAAGAGCAAATGGCTCAACAACCTGATCGGACACCTGTCCCACGCTCCAATTCTCGTGCCCTTCCACGGTTGGCGGATTAGTCACAGAACCCACCACGCAAATACAGGCAGCTTAGATAACGATGAAAGCTGGTATCCGGTATCGGAAAGCAAATACAATCAAATGCCTTGGTACGAAAAGCTAGGACGCTTTTATTTGATGTTATTTGCCTATCCAATTTATCTATTTCGCCGATCGCCCGATCGGGTAGGTTCTCACTTCATGCCCGGTAGCCCGATTTTCCGTCCGTCCGAAAAATGGGATGTGTTGACAAGTTCCGCATCCTTGGTACTGATGGTAAGCTTTTTAGGCGCGCTAACCTATCAGTTTGGTTGGCTGTTTTTACTCAAGTTCTACTTGGTTCCCTATGTAGTGTTCGTGATGTGGCTGGATTTGGTAACATTCCTGCACCACACTGAGGCGGATATTCCTTGGTACCGCGGAGATGATTGGTCTTTCTTGAAAGGTGCATTGTCTACGATCGATCGCGACTACGGAATCATCAATTCCATCCATCACGATATCGGCACCCACGTAGCCCACCACATTTTCTCGACAATGCCGCACTATCACTTGAAGGAAGCAACGGAAGCAATTAAACCAGTGTTGGGCGATTATTATCGCAAGTCAACCGATCCAATTTGGAAGAGCTTTATTCGCTCTTACTGGGATTGTCATTTTGTCTCCGATACAGGTTCTGGAGTTTACTACGAATCACCTAACAGTCGGCGATCTGCTGAAGTTAAGTAGTTTAAATAAGCAATAGAAGAGGTAAAAACTCGGCTTCTTTAAGAAACCGGGTTTTTCTTTTTTATGCGTGTTTGATAAGGATCGCGAATTAAATAACTTACAATTTTAATTGTTATTGTGGGATGGGCGTCCCGCCCGTCCTTTTTGGACG
>NZ_JAUBPB010000151.1:0-2033 GCF_036700545.1 Microcoleus sp. SVA1B4 | reverse complement strand
TGTGTCTAAATCATCGTTAAGTATAACCAGTGAAATAGGTTGATCACACTGGGAGTCCCAAAAGGGCAAGGATAGGGAGTTGGCGGGTGTTTAACCGACCAACAAAGCATTTCCCATAAACCCGGTGAATAGCATCGCTCTAAAGATTCAATCAATGGTCGTTAGGAACGGGATAACCCCCATACATCTCTCAGGAAGGTCGATGCCTGAGTAGGTAGCTAGCCAGATGATGTACGGGGGCAGGATTGAATCACAAGCCAAAGCCTCGCTGTAATGGCGAGGATACGCTGACAGATTCACGATTGTTTGGAAATGAATAGGAACAAGTAGCAATGAATACGTCTAATACTGAGTCAATACAGACAAAAGTGGAATGGAAGGATATCAACTGGAAAAAAATACAGAGGATAGTCTTTAAGTTGCAAAAGCGCATATTCAAAGCCTCTCAACGTGGGGATGTCAAAGCAGTCCGTAGGCTTCAAAAGACTTTGATGAGGTCTTGGTCGGCTAAGGCACTAGCCGTTCGTCGGGTAACTCAGGATAATCGGGGCAAGAAGACGGCTGGAATAGATGGGATTAAGAGTTTAATCCCCAAACAAAGGCTAGAACTTGTACACCAACTGAGGTTAAACCAAAAGGCTAAACCTGTCAGGAGAGTCTGGATTGATAAACCTGGTAGAGACGAAAAACGCCCGTTAGGGATACCCACAATGAACGACAGAGCATCCCAAGCTCTGGTAAAAGCAGCCTTAGAGCCGGAATGGGAAGCAAAATTCGAGCCAAACAGCTACGGATTCCGACCAGGGCGGTCATGCCACGACGCAATCGAAGCAATATATGGAGCAATCAAGCAGAAGCCGAAATACGTGCTAGATGCCGACATTGCCAAATGCTTCGACCGAATAAACCATGAAGCGCTGCTAGAAAAATTAAATACATTCCCCACCTTCCGCCGTCAAATTCGGGCATGGTTGAAAGCGGGAGTGATTGACTGGAGCGAACACGCTAATCGCAATAAAAAGAAAGGGTTCAGTCAATCATCTGAGGGAACGCCGCAAGGCGGGGTTATATCGCCTTTGCTAGCAAACATCGCCCTCCACGGCTTGGAAAATCGGCTACTCCAATACGTTGAAACCGTAGATATGAAAAATAACTACGGCAGACAACAGAGCAAACGCTCTAAGCGAATGACCCTAACAGTAGTTCGCTATGCTGATGACTTTGTAATTCTACACAAAGATAAAGCCGTCGTCCAAAGATGTATGCAGATAACAGCAGAATGGCTCAGTGGCATTGGCTTGGAATTAAAACCCGAAAAAACCAGACTCTCACACACTCTAGTTGAAGAAGGAGGCAACATAGGGTTCGACTTCCTCGGATTTAATGTTAGACAGTTCGAGGTAGGGGAGTATGCGTCTAAGCAAGGATTTAAAACCATCATCACACCATCCAAGGAAAAGCTGAAAGTCCATCTATCTAAAGTAGGCGACCTAATCGATAAGCACAAAGGTTCATCGCGAGATGCCCTAATTGCAACACTAAACCCCGTGATAAGGGGCTGGTCGAACTATTACAAAACGGTTTGCAGCAAAGATATATTCCAACTTGCAGACCACATCATCTATCAGCAAATACGAGGATGGGCAATTTACCGTCATGAAAGCGCCGACAAGACTTGGACAACCAAGGGAAATAACAATTGGGTATTCGCCACCAAAAACGGCAAGCATTGTCTAGCCAAGCATGGCGATACTCCA
Organism: Microcoleus sp. SVA1B4; assembly: GCF_036700545.1. NCBI lineage: Bacteria > Bacillati > Cyanobacteriota > Cyanophyceae > Oscillatoriales > Microcoleaceae > Microcoleus > Microcoleus sp. SVA1B4. The sequence goes on along the minus strand of NZ_JAUBPB010000151.1, from coordinate 276 downwards.
ATAACCAGACACACAAAGGTGAAGGGTGAAATAAGCCCTTATGACGGAGATTGGGTCTACTGGAGCAAGCGAAAAGGGGAATACCCTGAAACTCCCAAACAATTATCCGAGCTTATTAAAAAGCAAGATGGGAAGTGTTCGCACTGCGGTCTGTACTTCACGTCAGATAGTCTAATTGAAGTACATCACATAGATAGAAACAGAAGCAACAACAAGAAGACAAATCTGACAGCCGTACATAGACACTGCCACGACATTATTCACGCCAAATGGGAA